>CACHNP010000008.1 GCA_902581285.1 uncultured Gammaproteobacteria bacterium
TTAAGCATTGCTGTGTGGCAGAATAAAGCAGAGTTGAAGCAGGGCTACACGTATGATGATTTCAATCAGGATTTGTTTAGACATGCAAGGCGGTCAAATAAGAAGATTGAAAATTGGTTGAGTGATATAACCAGGTCTGGTGGTGCGGAGAAGATTTTAAAGGCAGTCAACTCTTTGAGTGTTAAAAAGGTGTATGCCCAGAATATGCTGTTATCGCAACAGCTTGAAGTAAATGGCGTGCCAGCTTTTATTGTTGGTGACACAGACACAAAACGTGCGCGTAATATTTCAGGCGCTGTTTCTGCAGACATATTACAGCAAACCATGACGGCAGTATCTAAAGGATAATCGTGCTGTAACGCTCGCTGTTTTTCAATCAAGGCTCAGTTAGTGTCATTATTAACTGAGCTTTTTTTTATTCTAATTACAGCCTACTGTGACATATAGTCTTTTTTTACTTTATTCAGGCAGGGGTACTTTTGCCAAGGAAACCACTTTTTATAGCAGGTCGTCATCTTCTTGATGACACTATTGTTCCGTAGGTTTTCACTCATATACTCATGCATTTTTTTATCATACTCATAAGCACTTACAGCCACGGGTAGTGTTTGTTTCTCTGGTGCGACGTGTTTGAAGAGACTAGCTTTATATTTAACGATAGCGAGCAGTGTTTTCTGATCAATATGATTAAATAAGTACCTGTATTCTTCCTCTGAAAGTGGCAACTTGAATACTATTGCACGAGCATCATCATCTTCATCTTCAGAATAGTGTCGAATATAGCCTAGTTGAAACTCAAGTTTCTGTTTTGGTGTGATGTTTTTTGCGTGTTTTATTGTGTACTTGTAATTATCGAGGCCATCTATATCGAGGCCATCTATACTGCGGCCCTTTTCATAGATGGACTGAGTTGCTGCAGTTATATGAATGTTATTTTCCAGGTTAAGTTCCATTGGTATTCGCTTGTATATGATTTCTTTGACAACTTTAGTGCTCGTTTTTTTTAGGTTATCAGAAATGAAATCTATATTTTTTTTATTGGCTCGAAGAGCTGCTAAAGCGACTCTTTCGTTATTTCGCCAGTAGGCGCATACTTCACTGGTTTGCTTTTCTACCACGAAACCAGATACATTTTTATCATGCTCAATAATCTTATGCAGAGACGCGACACTACGATCAGTACTTTGAGTGTCACTGGCTTTACCTGCTCCGGGTCCGTCATACATGCCCCTTTTTTCTGCTTGTTTAATTGCATCTTCAATCGTGTTTAAAGGGCCGCAATCTTTAGGTGGGTTCGTGTCATCGTTACCCGCTGCATTAGCGTGCTTAGTCAGAGTGAAGCACGCGAGAGTGAGAGACAAAAAAAATGCTATTTTAGATAACATGATATTCTCCTCATTTATGCGGTTATCTAAAATATAGGCGATTATATTATTTTTTCCACTTTTTCTCGGGTTTTTTTTTCGTTAATAATCAGTCGCTTTAAAAAAACCGCGTCAATATGACTGTTGACGCGGTTTAATGGGTGGTGTGCAACCGAGGTATGATTCTATGCTTCGTTGGTTTCCGCTAGGGTGATGTTGATTTGGAGATCCCCTTGCGTGTCACTGAGAGCGCAGTTTTCCGGTGTCATACTGCAGGCGAGGCACAGATCGGCTTTGATGCTTTCAAATGCTGCGTGTTGTTCTCTAGGAAGTGCAATCTCACAGCCGCTAATAGGCCACTTCATGCCTTTTTGAGCTTGGGTTTTGGCGGTGCGTGCTGAACGCAGTATCTCCGTGGCTAAGTCCATCAGTGCGATGTTGTCACCGATTGCATTAAACTCATCTTTATGTGGCCATGTCGCCGTATGCACGGACGGCTCGTCACTGTGTAGCCCAAAACACCAAGACCAAATCTCCTCGGTAATAAACGGCATGAACGGCGCGAATAAACGCAGTAACATGCGTAAAGACAGTAACAGCGTGGTGATTGCAGATTGACCTGCTGGTGTGTCTTTTTGTTGGTAGGCGCGGGTTTTAACTAACTCTAAGTAATTGTCACAAAAGTCCCAAAAAAGATTTTCTGTGGCAAGCAATGCTTGTGTGTAATCGTATGCTTCAAATGCACATGAGGCTTCTTCAACCAGTTGCTCACATTTTTTAATCCAGGCACGGTCAATTGATTCGCTTACTCTGTCTGGCGATAACCACGTAGACAGATCGTGTGGTTGATCCTGTGTTTGCATCAGGACAAACTTGGAGGCGTTGAATAACTTGACCACGCACTTTTGCCCGACGTGAAACACGTTTTCATCAAAAATGGTATCCTGGCCCAGTTTGGCTTTGCTGGCCCAGTAACGAATGGCGTCAGTTGAATACGTGTCCAAAAGATCACCCGGGGTCACGGTGTTGCCTTTTGATTTGCTCATTTTGGAGCGATCAGGATTAACGACCCAGCCGCTGATGGCAATGTTCTCCCATGGAATGGACTTCTCATGAAACCACGATTTGACGATAGTATAAAATGCCCAGGTGCGAATAATTTCATGTGCCTGCGTTCGTAATGTCGCTGGATACAGATTTTGATGCTGCTCGGGCCATTGACTGGCTAGTTGCGGTGTTAAGGATGAGGTTGCCCAGGTATCCATAACATCAGGTTCGGCTGTGAACCCGTTGGGTTGGTCGCGTTGCGACTCGTCGTAACCGTCAGGCGTGATGGTCTGCGGATCGAGTGGCAGTGCTGATTCATCGGCAAATAAGGGTTGATCGTACTGCGTGTCGCCATGCTCATCAAGCGGGTACCACACCGGGAATGGAACGCCAAAAAACGTTGACGGCTGATGCACCAGTCTTGGTCTAATCCCTCGACCCATAACTCGTAGCGTTTTCTCATACTAGCGGGGCGCCATTGGATTTTTTTACCTTGCTCCAGTAAATCGGATTTGTGATCGAGTACATTGATAAACCACTGTCGAGTGGGGATGTATTCAATAGGGCGCTCACCTTTTTCGTAGATTCGTACGTTATGAATGGTTTCTTTTGATCCCTTTAGTGCGCAGTCATTGCCATCAACACTGCTGCCTTGCTCACTGAGTAGCGTCACAATGTGTGCTCGCGCTTTCTTGATGGGTAGAGATGTTAATTGTTGGTAATGCTGATTGGCGGTGTCCGGTTTGTCACTGTTAAATGGTGCTTCACCGAAAGTGATGTCACGCATGGTGCCTTGCTTAGTGATGATTTGCTTGAGTGGCAGTTGGTGTTTTTTCCAAAAGATCACGTCGTTACCATCACCAAAGGTGCAGACCATCATGATACCGGTCCCTTTATCATGGCTCACTGTGTTGGATGCAATGATGGGAATACGGGCATAAAACAGTGGGCTGATTGCATGGGTTCCGATGAGTTGTTGGTAGCGCTCATCGTTTGGATTCACTGCAATCGCAATACACGCCGGTAATAACTCAGGACGCGTCGTCGAAATCACCAGCGAAGTGCTGTCTTCGGCTTGAAATTCGATGTCGCGATAGTGGGTGGTTTCTTCTTTTTCTTCTATTTCCGCTAATGCGACCGCAGTTTGAAACGTGGAGTCCCACATGCTGGGTGCTTGTTTACTACTGACCACGCCTTTTTTTACCAGTTGTAAAAAAGAGTACTGTGATGTTCTTATCGAGCTGGGGTCCATGGTGGTGTACTCATAGCGCCAGTCGAAAGACAGGCCAACGCGTTTCCACAATGCTCGGTATTTTTTCTGGTCTTCGGTGGTTTGTTGTCGACATGCTTCGGTAAAGTTTTGTCTGGATACTGGCTGCATGCGTGCTTTTTTATTTTTTTGGGCGGTAAATTCCATGGGTTGGTATGAAAGTGTGGGGTCGCAGCTGATTTTGTAAATATTTTGTACTCTGCGTTCAGTGGGTAGGCCGTTGTTATCCCAGCCAATAGGGTAGAAAATGTTTTTGCCGTTCATTCGTTGGTAGCGAACCACGATATCTGTTTGAGTGTAGCTGAACACGTGTCCCATGTGTAAATCACCGGAGACGGTTGGCGGTGGGGTGTCAACGACGAAGGTGTTTTCTTTACCAACATTAGGGTTGTAATCGTAAAGAGATTGGTTGCCCCATTGTTCAACCCATTTTGATTCTATGTCTAACTTCTTGTATTTTTTTGGGAAATTGATTTCCATTAGGTGAAAACTCCTGCGCAATGTCGTGTGCTAATTATGTTGATTTGACAGTCGATATTACAAGAAAACAGCATCAGCGACAAGTTTAACGTCGGCGAGTTTGCAGGCAAATGATTTATAGGTAATCTTTGGTGCTGAGTGACTTTATTGTGCGATCAATTTGCTGCTGTATGGCGGACACTTTGTTCTTGAGTGTTGCGTGGTCGAGCTGATTTACCCACTGTGTGCTTTCAAACGGGATGAGCTCGGCTTTGAGGTCGTTAGCGCCGCAATAGCAGCAAGCGCCGTGCAGCTTATGGATTTGAGCTTGTAGCTCTTGTCGATTATTTTCTGTTACCGCATTTGAGATGAGTCTTTTGAAATCAGGTAGTTCCAAACTTAACATGTTCAGTAAGTCTTGTGCTAATTGAGGGTTGTTGTTGCTGCGTTTCACGCTGTCTTTCCAGTTAATTGCGCTTGTCAAATCGGCCTCCTTCACTGACTTGCTGGCGGGCAGTGGTGGCAGGGCGTACCAGTTACCTCGGGCTGCAGTGTGATGTGGTTGATGTGATACTCATTACTGAGCATCTCCTTTAGAGTATAATATATTGTGTTCCAATTGTTGAGGTTTTTTATTTTGATGTGCGAAGATAGGGCGATTTTCTGTGAAGACAGGTTCCATATGTGTAAATCATGAACTGCTAACACGTCGGGGGTAGAGAGGATTTTGCGATTGATCTCTTGTATGCTCACCTGGCTGGGAACGCCTTCCATTAGGATGTGCAGCGCTTGAGTCAACATTTGTATGCTAGAAAAGCCAATAAGCAGTCCGATGAAGATTGATAAAATAGAATCAATTGGAGTCCAGTTGGTAAGGTAGATAACCACGCCGGATGCTAGCGCTGCGATGGAGCCTAAGATGTCACCAAATACGTGTAACAACGCGGCACGGACATTGAGGGTGCGTTCACCTTGCATCAGTACGTAGGCGACCATGATGTTGATGAATAAGCCTATCGCCGCAATGATCATAACGGGAGTTGAGTGTATCTCATGGTGGTGTAATTGCAGACGATGAACGGCGCTGTATAAAATGAAAAAAGCAATGATGAGCATCGAGCTGCAGCTTAGGCTTGCTGCAAGTACTTCAATGCGTCCTAGCCCGTAGCTTAATTTGTTGGTTGGCGGTCGTTTGGCCACTTGGGTTGCTAAAAAGGCAATCAATAAAGCCACGCTGTCCAGCGCCATGTGTCCGGCATCGCTCATCAGGGCTAATGAGCCCGCGTGAGCGCCACCAATGGCTTCGACTATAGCAAAGCCAAGGGTTAACAGGATGGCAATACCGAGTGTTTTTCCGGAGTTAGCATCACCGTGGCTGTGACCATGGTGATGGTGGTGGTGTCCGCCCATGGTGAGTTACCATCCTATTTTTTTCATTACTGACCGGATGGGGAAGCTTTGCATGATGAATTCGGCGGCTTGACCTGTTAGCTGTTTGATTTTCGAGGGCTTGATATCGTATTTAATGTGCAGAATGTGTCGTTGCTCCAGTTTAGACATCAGGTAGTCGTCGCTGGTTTGTATCTCATCAACTAGCGCCTTATCGAGTGTTTGGATGGCGAACCAGTGTTCACCAGTAGCAACTTGTTCAATATCAATTTGTGGTCGGTTGTCAACAATGTGTTGTTTGAACAGGTCATGAGTTAGGTTAACTTCGTCTTGCACTTTCTCTCTGGCTTCATTGGTGTTTTTACCGAACATGGTCAGTGTGCGTTTATACGTGCCGGCAGTGATCTGTTCAAAGTCAACTGAGTTTTTATCTAGAAAGCGGTGGAAATTCGGTATTTGTGCAACCACGCCAATAGACCCAATGATGGCAAAAGGCGCGGCGATAATTCTATCTGCGACCGCTGCCATCATATAGCCACCACTAGCCGCCACTTTGTCAACACACACGGTGAGTTTGATGTTGGCCTGTTTTAATCGGAGGAGCTGAGATGCTGCTAAGCCGTAATGCGGCACCATGCCACCAGGGCTTTCTATGCGTATACAAACTTCGTCCTGTTTTTGTGCTCCTAATATGATTGCAGTCACTTCTTCACGAAGAGATTCAACGGCGCTCGCTTGAATATCACCTTTAAAGTCGATGACAAAAAGTGTGGGGTGTTTCAGTTTGGTTTTCTTCTTTTTATCTTTTTTAGCATTTTTTTGTTTGTATTCGGCTTTATCCAGTAGTTCCTTTTCGAATTGTTTTTTTGTGTTTTTATAATGCTCATTGAGTCGTTTAAGCGTGATTTGACCTTTCTCTTTTAGTTTGCTTTCAGCCGCTTTGCTAATAAAAAATCCGAGTATTACGATGATAGCAATAACAGTTGTGATGGTTTCAGCTAGGTACAATAGATAATCAAACAATTTTTCCATGCAAAGTCTCCGGTCTGGTGAAGGTGAGTGAGTATTATCGCGTTATGTCAGATTTATTGCAAGTTGGTTAGTTTGTTGCGATGGGTGAAAATTGCTTTGAGTGGCTTCTCTCCCAGTCTTTTCGATAGAACTCGTGGATGTTTCCGTTAATGAAATTACCGGGCTCAACGAAGTGGTACAGCTCTTCCAGTGTGGCTGATCTAATGCCGTCAAGTCTGTATTGAATTAAGCTGGGGTGGAGTTTTTGCGGGTCATCACACCCCATGGCGCCCACCAGGTCCAGAAAGGCAGTGATGGTATTACGATGAAAGTTAGCGGCTCGTGTGCCCTTCTCGCGTATATCAATAGCGCGATATCGTTTGGGGTCATTGCTGGTTACCCCGGTGGGGCACTTGTTGGTGTTGCAGTGCAGTGCTTGAATACAGCCGATAGTGAACATGAAGCCACGAGCCACATTTACCATGTTGGCTCCCAGTGCAAGTTTGCGTGCAATATCAAATCCCGATGCCACTTTTCCACTCGAAATGATGCGGATAGGCTCTCTTAAGTCACAGCCAACCAAGCAATTGTGAACAAAGGCCACGGCCTCGTCGCCAGGCATACCGAGTCGATTGGTATAAATCAATGGTGCCGCGCCAGTTCCGCCCTCGGCACCGTCCACGGTAATAAAGTCCGGTAAGATCCCGGTTTCAAGCATAGCCTTACAGATTCCCATGAATTCACTTTTAATCCCAATGCAGATTTTGAAACCAATCGGTTTGCCTTGGGTCAGATCTCGTAGTTGTTTAACGTACTGCAGTAATTCAATCGGATTGCTAAAAGTGGAGTGATCGGGTGGAGATAAGCAGTCTTGCCCCATGGGAATGCCTCGTATTTGGGATATTTCGGCGGTGATTTTGTCTGCCGGAAGCACGCCGCCGTGGGACGGTTTGGCACCTTGAGAAATTTTGATTTCAATCATTTTAACGACATCTTTGTTGGCATGCTTGCTGAATTTTTTAGGGTCGAACTTGCCATCATGGGTGCGGCAGCCAAAATAACCCGTACCGATTTGCCATGTGATATCACCGCCGCCCGATAGATGGTGTTCGGTCAAACCGCCTTCGCCGGTGTTGTGATACATGTTTGCTAACTTGGCGCCATGATTTAGCGCTCGCACGGCGTTACGGCTTAATGCACCGTAACTCATGGCTGAGATGTTTAGCAGTGATGCGGAATAGGGTTGTGAACACTCGGGGCCACCAACGAGTATCCGCGCTTTGTCTTCGCTGACTTCTTTGACGTCAATGGAGTGGTTCGCGTATTCGTATCCGGGAGCGGTGATGTCATGCTCGGTGCCAAAAGGGTGGGAATCCATGACGTTTTTTGCTCTTTGGTAGATGAGCGAGCGTTGTTCTCTGTTGTAAGGGCGGCCGCTGAGGTTAGTGGCTACGAAGTACTGTTGGATTTCAGGGCGAATAAATTCGAATAAATAGCGCAGGTGACCAATCACGGGGTAGTTGCGTAGAATATTGTGACTCGAGCTAAGGTCACAGATCCCGAGAATGATATAAGGGATGAGTATGATTAAAAAGTACAGTGATGAAGACCACTCGTATGAAAATAACCAAATTAAGAGAGCTCCAATAAGGGAGGTGAAATAAAAAATCCGTCTAGCCATGGTGTCCTCTGTTCAGTATGAGTGATCTTATCATTGTAATTTAATCTGCAAGCTAGGCCAATCTTTTACGTTTATTTAGGTTGTTTTAGTGCGGTGGGGGGTTTTTTTGTCTATTTCAAGGCGGGTTGTTTCGTTGGTGTTTTTTTAGCTGACGAAAAAAGTGTCGCACATATTCGATGAGGGTTTGTCATTTTAATTAATATAACTTTAATTCTATTTTGTTATAAAGGCTCTTTTGGAGAAAAGCAGTTGATCAAAACAAACCAACAGTTTACCGCCCATGAAGCAGCTCGACCTTTCAATGTGGGGTGTTCTGCTCACATTCTATTGGAACAAGCTGAGATTTCGGTTGATCGATTACGCTCAAGCACGGGGTTTAGAATGGCGAAAAAACAGATAAAAAGGTCTGGAATGAGTCCATTGTATCAGCTTTGCGTGACTTGGATTAATGATACATTGGTGGCACAAACGGATAATAGAAGGCGTGCGTGGCAATGTGTTTTTTTGCCCTATTTTTTGCCTCTTCTTTTAGATCGGTTGACGTTGTTAGGATGTGTTTCGAAACCGCTTGATTGCCGGGACTATGTGAAACAGCAGCAAGTTTGTTGGAAGGGGTTACGTCAGGTTATTGAGCACGATATCAAGACAGGATTTCCTCAAGTTGACTGTGGTTTTGATGGATCCGTGTTACTGCAGCTGCAAAGATTACCAAATCGAATGACGCAGTTGGCTTGTTTGTCATTGGCTAACGATTGCGTGTTGTATGTTATCAATGCGGATCAAAGGCAGTTGAATGCGAATTCCGGCGTTCATGAGTTTAAGGAGCTTGTGTGTCGTTTGCATCAACAGACGCATTGTTATCTTGTTTTATTGGTGAGCGCGCATTGCTACGAGGATTTGTATTTTTCGGATTCGAGCGGCTTATTTCGTTGGTGCGAAGAGAATCAGCGAGTTTTGTTACTTGTTTTGCCGGTGAGTTGGAGCGCGGTTGAATTGGTAGAGCAAACGGTGGGACGAGATTGTGTGAATGGAAGGAGCTGTATCGTGTTTGTTGACGTGGCTGCCCCAGCAAAGAAAAAACAAGCCAGTATGAGTCATGTGCTAAAATGCGGCTATCGATTTTGCACGAGTCAAGCGTTACGTTGCTTTAGTTCCGGGGCGAGTTTGCCGTTACGTTATTCGCCGCATTTTTGGCAAGAGTCGCTATCTACGGTTCAGGAGGAAAAAGGTGATGGGTTTGATTGCGTAAAATGGTAGCTTATTTCATGCGATGGCGATTGAATTCAATTAAGTTGTGCAATTGGTCTGTGTATTTATTTTGGGGCAGGTGCACGAGTTGTTCTAAGGCTATTTGATGATAGTGTTCTGCCTGCTGGTAACTTTGTTGAGCAGCGTCTGTTCTGATTATCAGCTCTTGTATTTCTTTTAAATTGATGCTGTCACTCTCTATTTTTTTTAGTATCGCTGTTTTTTCCTGTGATGAAATGCGTTCAAAAGCATGTATTAGCGGTAACGTGATTTTGCCTTGCTTGAGATCGTCGCCAATGTTTTTTCCTAGCGTGTCACTGCTGGCAGTGTAGTCCAATATGTCATCGACCACTTGAAAAGCGAGGCCTAAGTTGCAGCCAAATGATTTACTTGCTTCAGTTTGTTCTAAGCTAGCTTGGTTGCTGATGGCAGTGCATTGGGAAATGATTTCAAATAGAATTGCGGTTTTTCTATAGATGGTCTCGAAGTATTGTTTCTTATTATATTTTTTCGTGTTGGACATTTGCATGATTTCACCTTCTACCAAGCGTGTGATCGCTGGGGCCGTGAGGAGCATGATCTCTTTGTTATCCGTTTTAAGTAAAAGCTCAACCGCGATTGAATAAATGTAATCGCCAACCAGGATGGGGGCATGGTTACCCCAAATGGCATTAGCGCTGGATTGACTTCGCCGAAGTAGTGAGTTGTCGATCACGTCATCGTGTAACAAGGTAGCGGTGTGAATTAGCTCGATGATACATGCCAATTGAATACTGAGTTCGTTGATGGGCTCATTATTGGCAAACGTTTTTGCGATTAACATGCCAAGCAGCGGTCGTAATCGTTTGCCACTGTTTTTTGTCATGTGGTCAACAATCTCGCTGATCATCGGGTGGCGATCGTCTCGAGATAGACTGCTCTTTATTATTTCATTAAGTTGCGTCCACTCCGTGCCAACAGTTGCTCTTATTTTAATCAGGCTGGCCGGTGGGGCGCTGATTTGTGTGGGTATGGTTATCATGCGACCATCCTAGTGAGGCGATAGTATGATGTCAAGTTTCTGTGTGCTGGATATTTTATTGTTTTCTTCGCAAATGGCTCTTGCTTCAGTGGCGATATTTACGTAGAATGGCGCACTTAATTGGAAAATATTATCGAGGCGAATACCATGTATGCTGTTATCAAAACTGGCGGAAAGCAATATAAAGTTCAAAAAGATCAAGTGATCAAAGTTGAAAAACTGGCTGAAGACCCTAAACAAGATGTTGAATTTAATGAGGTTATGATGTATTCGGACGGCGAAAATGTCGCTTTTGGCGCACCTTTTGTCGAGAACGCAAAGGTAATCGCTACTGTGCAGGAACAAGGAAAAGACAAGAAGGTCAAAATCATAAAGTTCAAACGACGCAAGCACTACATGAAGCGTCAGGGGCACCGTCAGAGATATACTGAGGTTAAGATTAAATCAATAGAAATCAATTCTTAAGGGGGGACACATGGCTCACAAAAAAGCAGGTGGTAGTAGCAAGAACGGTCGCGATTCGAATTCCAAGCGTTTGGGTGTAAAAAGATTCGGTGGGCAA
Organism: uncultured Gammaproteobacteria bacterium; assembly: GCA_902581285.1. Taxonomy (GTDB): domain Bacteria; phylum Pseudomonadota; class Gammaproteobacteria; order Coxiellales; family Coxiellaceae; genus CACHNP01. The sequence continues at coordinate 11,053 of CACHNP010000008.1, forward strand.
CATGTAGAAGCTGGAACCATCATTGTTCGTCAGCGAGGCACCAAGTATCATTATGGAAAAAACGTGGGTATGGGTAAAGATCATACTTTGTTTGCTTTGAAGGAAGGTGTGGTTAAGTTCATTATCAAGAGCGTTAGACGTTCTCGTCGTGTCTTCGTGACGGTTGAAGAAGCGGTTTAGGCATCACTTTTAAGGTGGTGCGGCTTTTTTCTTCTTGATTCTTCTGTGTTATTTTTAACCCCGGTAGTTCGGGGTTTTTTTTTAGGGGTTGTAATGAAGTTTATAGATGAGGCAGCAATTCTGGTGAAGGCGGGTAACGGTGGTTCGGGTTGCTTGAGTTTTCGTCGTGAAAAGTACATACCCATGGGCGGGCCTGATGGTGGCGATGGTGGGGATGGCGGTAGTGTTTTCTTGTGTGTCGAGGGCTCCCTTAATTCGCTGGTTGAGTTTCGCTATCAGCGGCTTTTTCGTGCGAAGAATGGTCAGCCTGGCATGGGGGCGAATCGCCGTGGCGTCAGTGCCGATGACTTGATTATTCGCGTGCCAATGGGTACCCAAGTCTTTGATAATGATACTGGGGAGAAAATTGCAGATTTAACCCAGGAAGGCGAGCGTGTTTGCGTGGCTCAAGGTGGTTTTCATGGTTTGGGCAATGCGCGTTTTAAAAGCTCTATCAACCGTTCTCCAAGACGCATCACGAAAGGCTCCGAGGGTGAAAGTCGTAACTTAAGATTGGAATTGAAGCTGTTGGCAGACGTTGGTTTGCTGGGCTTTCCAAATGCGGGTAAATCCTCTTTGATTCGTGCTGTCTCAAATGCCAAGCCAAAGGTTGCTGATTACCCGTTCACCACGTTGTCTCCAAAGTTGGGAGTGGTTCGTGTGGAAGAGTATCGTAGTTTTGTGATAACGGATATTCCTGGTTTAATCGAGGGGGCGCACGAAGGGGTTGGTCTTGGTTTGCGTTTTTTGAAGCACTTAAGCCGTACTCGTTTGATTTTGCATTTGGTTGACATCGCTGATGATGAAAAAAACCCAATTGAGTCTATTCGCTGTTTAAATAATGAGCTTTCTTGTTACGACCAGGCGCTCTCTGCGAAACCGCAGTGGCTGGTGTTTAATAAAGTGGACTTGTTGCCAGAAGCTGATTATAAAAAGCGAGTGGATGACGTGATTGCTGAGTTAGACTGGAAAGGAGAGGTTTTTTGTGTCTCTGCTCTGGCTAAGGAAGGCACGTATGAGTTGAGTGGACGTATTATGAGCTACCTTGATCGCCTTGATATCGATAAGGATCAAAAAAACCAGAGTTAAAAGGATTAGCTCTGGTTTTTTTTAAATTATAATGCTTTTATTTTGCTATTTATTCTTCTTTTGTGCCGATTGATTTTGTTAGAGCTGAAAATTCTTTTTCTAGCTGCTTTGTCGCCAACTGATTGGAACTCTTTGAATAATGCATTTGCTGATTCTTTGTTGTTCTCTTTAATAGCGGTAAGAACCTTTTTTAAGGCAGTTCTTACTGTTGATTTGATGCTATGATTGTGAGCCCTTCTTTTTTCGTTTTGTCTTATACGCTTAATTGCTTGTTTGGTGTTTGCCACTTTTTACTCCCATAAGAGAACTAGTTAAGTTACAATGCCAAGTTGATAAACTTGGGTCTGCTAAGGAGCGAACTATGCCGGTTTATAAGCGACTTGTCAATCATTTGCAGTTAAAAAAAAGTCGATTACCTCGTTTAAGTCGTTTGTGGCGTCAAACTTCAGTGGTTGCTTTTTGTACTTTGGTCTCTCGGTTATTGGGGTTTGCGCGTGATATCGTGTTTGCCTCTTTGTTTGGTGCGTCTCCTGCTTTTGACGCCTTTTTGGTGGCATTTATCACGCCTAATTTTTTTAGGAGGCTGTTTGCGGAGGGTGCGTTTTCCCAGGCCTTCATTCCTGTTTTAGCGCAGTGGTCAAAGCACGAAGATCATTTCACGGTTCATCAGTTTATATCCAGAATATTCAGTAACTTAACAGTTTGTATTACGGTTTTGATAGCGTTAGTGGAGTGTTTTTCTCCAGCGGTTGTGCTGATTTTTGCTCCTGGGTTTGCGCATGATATGTATCGTTATCATACTGCGTCCACTTTGTTGCGAGTGATCTTCCCCTACATTTTGCTAATTTCCTTAACGGCCTTGTTTGGTGCAATATTAAACACTTACCGGTATTTTGCTGCACCTGCTTTTGCACCCGTCTTACTTAATGTTGCTTTAATTTTGGCGGCGTTATTGGCTTCTCGAGGTTTTTCGCATCCGATCATGGTTGTGGCGGCTGGCGTTATTGTCGGGGGGTTCTTACAGCTGCTTTTGCAATTGCCAACGCTGCGAAAGCTTAAGTTGTTGCCTAGATGGGACGTAAACTGGCGTGGCCCTGGGGTGAGCCGTGTGCTGAAACTGATGGTACCGGCCTTGTTTGGTGTGTCTGTGGCTCAACTGTCCTTATTAATGGATAATTTTTTTGCGTCGTTTTTACCCGCGGGCAGTTTGTCCTGGTTGTATTATTCGGACCGTTTAACGTATTTGCCTTTAGGGGTTATTGGGGTTGCGTTATCAACGGTGGTGTTGCCCGATTTGTCTCGCCAGGATCCTAATGATAAAGAATCGTACTCGAAGGTGTTGGATTGGGCATTAAAAACTATTTTATGGGCCGGGTTACCGGCAGCGCTTGCGCTGATTTTGTTGGCGGGGCCTATCATGGCGACGCTATTTATGCACGGTCATTTTTCATTGACTGATGTGATGATGTCGCGGCGAAGTTTGTGGGCATTTGCGCTTGGCTTGCCTGCTTTCATGATGATAAAAATTTTAGCATCGGCATTTTATTCAAGGCAGAATATCAAAACCCCAGTTAAAATTGCGGCGGTGGCGTTACTGTTTAATTTTGTCGGGAACTGTTTGTTGATACGGTCTTTGGCTCATGCTGGATTGGCGTTATCTTCGGCGTTGGCTGCCTACGTCAATGCGGGGTGTTTGCTGGTCTTGTTGCTGAAAAAGAAAATGTACTGCCCAAAGCCCGGTTGGTGGTTGTACTTGCTCTGTTTGTTTGTTGCCTCATCAGTCATGGTGGCGTTGATCTGTATTTGTTCTCCTCCTTTGATGGTCTGGATAAATGGGTCGTTATGGTATAGAGTGTCGCGGTTAGCCTCCATAGTGCTGTTGGGTAGTTTGGCGTATTCAGCGAGCTTTTTTCTGTGCAAAAAAGTTTGTTCCTGGAAATAAAAGATGCATAGAGTAAAATTAAATCAGTCAGTAAATTTGAGTTCCGGCTCGGTGTTGACCATCGGTAACTTTGATGGTGTTCATGTGGGGCATCAGCAGTTGATTAACGCGGCGGTTGAACAAGGTCAGCGATTGGGATTGCCAGTGGTGCTGGTAACTTTTTCTCCCTATCCGCATGACTATTTTAGGGAAGAGAATGCCCCATTGCGATTGCAGCGGCTGTCAGAGAAAATACTGACACTTTTACCTTTTTCTATTGACGAAGTGGCGTGTTTGCGTTTTGATGCTCGTTTGGCAAACATGTCTGCGCAAGAGTTTGTGTCTCAATTATTTGTAAAACAGTTTAAGGTTAAACACGTGGTGGTTGGTGATGACTTTCGCTTCGGGAAAGCACGTCAAGGGAATGCTGAATTGTTGGTGAACATGGGGGAACAGTTGGGCTTCTCGGTTCAGCAGGTTGATACTGTAATGATATCAGGCGAAAGAGTGAGTAGTTCGCGAGTGCGTAATGAACTAAAGCAAGGTAACTGCTTGCAGGTTAAGTTATTGTTAGGTCGCTACTACCGTGTTGTTTCACGGGTGGTCTATGGTGATCAGCGAGGGCGGCAGTGGGGTTTTCCCACAGCGAATTTGCCGTTGTTTCGTGATCAGTCTCCACTGCAAGGTATTTATGCAGTTCGGGTAGAGGGTGAAGATTTTACGGCTTTGGGTGTTGCTAGTATTGGTTTTCGCCCTGTTTTTCGTTTGAAAAAGCCCTTGCTGGAGGTGTTTTTACTGGATTTTGATCGAAATATTTACGGCCAACGTTTGTGTGTTGATTTTGTGTATAAGATCAGAGACGAAGCTGATTTTGTGAGTGTTGACGCTTTACGTGAGCGTATTGCGCAAGACGTGGTTGAAGCACGTGCTTTTTTTTCAGAGAACGCACCATTTAACTCTGAATAATGGCATTTGCTCATGTTCCCAGCTGTGTTATTCTACTAGTTCAAAGGTCTCTAAGTGCAAGGGGAGAATAGGGTGATGAGAGGGTTGTCTTTTTATGGTGTTTTGTGCGTGGTGTGTTGCGTGTTAACTTCGTGCGGCAGTTATTTGCACACCGGAAATGGGCAGTGGGTCACTCAAGATAGGCCGCTTGCCGCATTTGATCGGATAAAGTTGGTTGGGCATTTCAAAGTGATTTACCACGATAATCGTTCACGGCATTTGAGTGTGAGTGCGGATAAAAATTTATTGCCGTATATTCGAACTCGTGTTGAGAGCGGCGAATTGGTTGTTGATGTTAAGCCGGACGCGCGTTTACGGTCATCTAAAACGATTACTCTGCACTTGAATAACCCAAGTTTGCATGAGATAAACACCGCTGGTAGTAACGAAATTCAATTGTCTGATCTTAAGGAAGAGTGGTTGCGTGTCCATGCTTACGGGGGTGATAAGATTGCTTTGCATGGTCAGGTAAAAGAGGTGTTGTATGTGACATCAGGAAATACTCATATTGATGCGGCCCGGTTGAAAACAGAAGAAACATCCGTAAAAATGCGAGGGGCAGGTGATTTAGTTGCCTCAGTTGATAAGACGCTGAAGGTTAATTTGTCTGGTGTGGCTACAGTGAGTTACCGAGGTGAGCCAAAAGTGTCATCGACTTTAACTGGTGTTGCTAGAGTAAAACACGTGATTTAATAGTCGACTTTTTTCTTATTTTTGTCGCATCTGAATAAATTCCTCTAATCGATCGCAGGTGTTGAGGAGTTGATTGAGTTCCGCCAATAGAACTAAGCGAAAATGCTGTTGGTCGGGTTGGCAAAACGTGCTTCCCGGTGCAACCAGTATGTGGTGTTGCTGTAGAAAATCCAACACCCAGTCTTCGTCATGCTCCCAATTTACTAGTGATTTATCCCACTTTGGATAGGCGTAGAATGCACCAGATAGCATGTTGCAATGCAACCCTTCGATGGCGTTTAATCTTTGGATCACTTTGGTGTGTTTTTCAGTCATGCCTGGGTACTGGTGTGTGAGTGAAAATCGACTATCGGAGAGTGCGATCGGGATCGCATGTTGGACTGGTACATTTGCGCACAAGCGCATAGTTAAGCATTTTTCAATGCCGTTTAAGTAGTCATCAGCATGCTTTGTTGCTCCGGTGGCAGTCATCCAAGCGCAACGAAAACCGGCTAGCAGGTAATTTTTTGAGAGTCCGCTGAATGTAATGACTAATGCGTCTTGTGTGATGCTTGCCATTGGCGTAAAACTAGTGTCGGGTTGGACAATGTTAGCGTAAATTTCATCGCTAAATATAACCAGCTGGTGTTGTTGTGCTATTTCTGCGATAGCTTGTAATGTTTTTTTTGGGTAGACACTGCCAGTCGGGTTGTTAGGGTTGATAACAACGATTGCTTTGGTGTTGGCGGTGATTTGGTTTTTGAGATGTTGTATGTTGGGTTGCCAATCGTTATTTTCGTCACACTGATAGAAGCGAATAACGCCGCCATGCCAAGTTGTGACGGCCGACCATAGTGGGTATACCGGTTGTGGCAGTAGAACTTCGTCACCGGGGTTCAGTAATGCTGCCAAGGAAAAATTGATTAATTCACTTGCTCCACTTCCAATATAAGTGCGGTCTGGGTGACAGTCTTGAATGTTTTGCTTTTGATTGTATTGAACGATGGCTTCTCTGGCGTTGATCAGGCCTTTGCTGTCGCAGTATCCTTGACTGAGTTTTAAATTGCTACTGACAGCCTCTAGTAATTCGGTGGGTGCATCTAAATTAAAGATGGCCGGGTTGCCTAAGTGCAGTTTGAGTATACTGTGTTTTTGTTGTATGAGTTGGTTCGCCATGCTGGAAATTTTGCCGCGTAGTTCGTAGTGCGTTTGTTGTAATAGTTTGCTTTGGTTGATGGCTTGCATGATTTTTCCCGTGTCAGATGTTGTAAGGTTTTGTGTTGTTATTATTTCAGATTAACTGACTGTTGGGTAGTGATCCTTTTTACGTCATTATTATCTTTTTTATCATTATATTTTAATTATTTATTTATATTTAAGTGTTTTTTTTAATCATTATAAGCTGGCGTTTGGTTTTTTGCTTGTTTCGACGTAAGATGGATTTATTGGTTATTATTTTATCTTTTTATGAGGGGGTGGTATGCGGCATTGTGTTGAAGTGGTAGGGAGCGATGTTACGGGACAATCGACAGTTGGTGGCAGCAACATGACGCGCCCGTTGCCTGCTAACCCATTGGGTAGATCAAAATCTCGCGACTTAATCTACTCATTAGGGCAGCCAAATAATGCGATTACGATGAATATGATGAATGAGCTTCGTCGCAGTTTAACTGAGCAAGAAAAGTCAGGCTGGTCTGATCTGACGTCATTATCTCAGTTGAAAACTCAGGTGATAAAGTACCGTAAAGTCGAGCAGCTGTTACATGACAGTTGTGCTTGTTTGAAACGTTGTGATTATTTTCAATCAGAGTTAGAAGGTGCTTTAATCAGCTCATTTATGTTTGAGCAGTTAGCTACCCCACAAAAGTACATTGAATTGATTCTATTAATGAGGCCAATGGCTTTTGAGTGTCATATAAAAACACTGCTTTTAAGAATAGAAGGCATTGTTAATAAACTGAATGATGTTCGTGACATTGAACAAAAAGAGGCAAAAGACTCTTTTCAATCGATGGTCCAGCGAGGAGAGATGGCGATTGTGGAACAGATGAAGGTCATGCTTGAGCAGAGTAAAGGAGCTGGTATTTTAACTTATTGTGAAGAGGCATTTGGTCTTTTGCAAAAGCTCACTTGTTACATCAAGCCGTTTTTTGAAAAACCACTTTCAATAACAGTTATTAAACAGCTTGGTTTGTATCAGTTTTTTAATCAAATCGTGGTTGGGGTAATGCAGCGTTCGTTCCAGTCTTCCTCTTATTCTCTTTCATCCAGCTTTGTCGAGGCTATTAGAGAGTTGTTGGATGCAAAGAATGTGTTTGTTCGCGATGAACATAGTTTTTCTCTTTTTTGTTGCATTGGATCCGGTGAAAAACAAGTCTCAATATCACAAGTGAATTACATGGATCAGCTCCTGCGTGACCTTGAGACCCAACCTGGCGACTCTTTATTTTACCCCCCAGTTATTCAAGTGCGGCTGAAATAGTTGGTGCAAGAAATTCGTATCCATGATCAAGTAATTTTTGAGGATAAACGCGTTGCCCTTGTAGTAGCAGCGTGCGACCCATCTCGCCGAATAGGAGTGTGACCATCCATGCAGGCAGGGGTATCAATGCGGGTCGGCGTAATTGCTTTCCTAGTGCTTGGGCAAGCTGCTTTTGGTTGATTAGAGTAGGTGAAACCACATTCACGGGGCCCGTTATTTCAGGTGTGTTTAGGCAAAATTCAATAATATGGACCACATCATTTAAGGCTACCCAAGGAAAGGGTTGTTGTCCTGATCCAATAGGTCCCCCGAGGCCTCGCTTAAATATGGGCAGCATGGCTCTAATGGCGCCTCCATTGGGGTTGCAAACAACACCAAAGCGAAGTGTGACAATACGTTGAGAATCATTTTGTGCAGACGCTTCCCATTGATTTGAAAGGAATGAAAGGAAGTCTGTGTTATCTGGATTGGTCGGGTCTGATTCGGTATGCGTTCTCCCAGGATTTTTAATATTATCTGGCGGGTAGATTCCAACTCCACTGGCTTGGATTAGCGTCGGATTGGTTTGGGTTTGTTGGCATAATTCAATGAGTGTTTCTGTTGGCCTTATTCGAGATTGCAAAAGCTTTTCTTTCCTTTTCTTTGTCCAGCGTTGTGCCCCAATGTTGGCACCACACAAATTTACGATGGCGTCTAATGATGGCATGATGGACTGTGCATCTTTCTTAAATTCATTCCAGCTGATCCATTTAACTAAGGATGTCGTTTGTTCGAACTTTTGTGGTTCTCGACTGATTGCAACGAGTTCATGGCTTTCCATTAAGTGATTACATAGGGCGCTACCGATAAATCCGCTGGCTCCTGCAATTGCAATTTTCATGTTTTTTTCCTTAATTAAGTTTATTTCTGGCTAAAAATGATTTTGATTGGTTGGCCTAAATGCAAGTATTGATTCTTATCCAGGTGATTAAGTTTTATGATTTGCTGCTTTGATACTTGGTAATAGTCGGCTAAGCTTGAGATGCTATCACCTGGCCCAACATGATGTATGACCATTTGATTCTGAAACTGAGGTACGAAGTGTTGTTTTTTTGGGTATGGTATGTGTAACTTTTGATTGATTTTAATCACTGGTTTGTTGATGTGGTTAGTGCTTTTAAGGATTTTTACGGTGACGTTGAATTGGCTTGCAATGGAGTTTAGTGACTCGCCTTTTCTGACTGTGTGTATGAAGTAATTGGGTTTAAATATGATTGGTTTTTTCCATAGGTCCAATTTGTCTCCAGGTTTTATTTTGGATGAATTTAATTGATTCCAAAACACAATTTGATTTTTACTTATATTGAACTTCTCTGCTATTGCGTTTATGTTGTCGTGCTGTCGGACCGTGTATATGATGTGCCTAGGTCCGGGTATATTGTCTTCGGCAATAACGTCGCTGGTTAATGACTGTTGATTTGTTGGAAGGATGCGAGACTGCGGGATGAGTAATATTTGGTTGATTTTTAAAGTATCGTCTTGTAAATGGTTAACTGATTTTATGATACTAGGCTTTGTGTGATATTCTTTTGCTAAGGTATATAAATTATCGCCGCTTGTGACAATGTGATGGCGCCAGGTGATGCTGTTCCCTGTGTATGTGCTTAAATTGTGTTCGAATGTTTCAAGTTTGTTGATTGGAATGAGTAGCTTTCTATTTTTTGGGCCTGTGGAAAAGCGTCTGAATCCGGGGTTGAGTTGGCGGATTTGCTGCTCAGATGTGTCTGTTAAATTTGCGAGTATGGGTAAACTGAACTGGTGTTGAAGTTGAAAGGTGGTGACGTACGGCGTGGTCGACACAAAAAAGAGACTTTTTTTCATCGGACCGTTAGGTTGCAGTAATGCGGTGACTGCTAACAGCTTGGGGAGGTACATTTTGGTTTCTGCTGGTAAGGATAAGTGCCAGAAGTCAGTTGGTTTGTGGTGTCGTTGATTGAAAAGAATCGCATTTTCAACGGTTCCCTCTCCGGCGTTGTATGCGGCGATTGCTAATTGCCAATTGTTAAAGTAACGATGCAGATAATCCAAGTAGTCAAGAGCCGCGGTAGTGGATGCGACGATGTCGCGTCGGCTGTCATACCACCAATTAATACTCAGTCCCCAGCCAGTCGCTGTGCCTGGCATCATTTGCCATATTCCAGTTGCACCTGATTTGGAGACAAGAAAAGGATTATAACTGCTTTCAATCATCGGTAAGCATGCAATTTCAGCTGGCATGTGACGAGCAGATACTTGGCTGCTTACATACTGTATGAAAGGTTGGGCATTGCGTGTCAGAGTTTGTAAGTATCGAGGGTTTGCTTTGATGAAACGGATTTCTTGTTGCACTAAGGGTTGTGTGTGATCTTTTTGAAACTTAAATTGGTGGCTTAACGCTTGCCAAATTGATGTTTGGTCTGAGGTGAGACCATTTGCCGTGGTTTGGCTAAGTTGATCATTGACAGTTGAACAGCCACTGAGTGAGATAAGGCACAAGCTGACTATTGCAGTTACAATGCATTTTGTTTTCCATTTCATCTCAACATCTTACATTGAATGATGTCAAAAATCATGGATAAATTAAAAATTGTCTTTCCACTCTCGAATAGCAGCAAATACGGCCACTTCATCGTCGATTCTTTGTCCTTTATAGCGGCTGGCTGCTTCTATCACGTCGGGCTCTGTGCATCGTAGAAACGGGTTGGTATCCAGTTCAGTTTGAAGTGGAGACGGTATGGTGGGTTTTTTTAGGCGTCTAAGCTCTTTAACCTCTTTAAATCTCTGCTGAAGTTTCTGGTTGTTAGGTTCAATCTTCATAGCAAAGCGGTAATTGTGTAAAGTGTATTCGTGAGCACAGTAAAGGAGTGTGTTGCTGGGTAAGGCTTTAATTTTGTTGAGCGAGTTTAACATCATGCTTGCGGTTCCCTCAAAGATTCTGCCACACCCCCCGGCAAAAAGTGTGTCACCACAAAATAAATGCCCAGCGGTGTGGTAACAGACATGGTCAAGTGTGTGGCCTGGTGTGGTTATTGTTTCAAATTTGATTTTGTGTTGATCAAGACTAAAGCTGCTGTTGTCACTGCATTTTGTGTGGCAAAACGAGTAATTGCCGGATGCTGGCGCAAAAATTGAGGCATTGGTTTTGTTTATTATTTGCTCCACTCCGCCTATATGATCAGCGTGGTGATGCGTAATTAAAATATGTGTTATGATTATGTTATTCTGTTCACAATACTTGAGAACTGGATCAGCACTGCCAGGGTCGATGACGATTGCTTGATTTTTTTGGTTTAATATTAACCAAATGTAATTGTCTTGAAAAGCTGGGATGGGGTGGATTGTGATCATTTTTAGCTCCTGTTTTCGATATGAAAGGTGAGAGGCATGGTGTTATATGACTAATATCAAGCATATGGATTTTTGGTTTGAAAAGCCACCGGGTTCGTTTGTTATTGAAAAAGAGCAGGCTTTGCTGGATAATATATTGCCTAGTATTTCCGGTGATGTGTTGTTGCAAGTAGGCGGCCCTAGTGATTGCAGCTTGTTACGCGGTAGTTGTATTCCCCATAAACTGTACTGTTCATTGGATGGTGTTAATAGCCCCGGTGTGGCGACCTTTGAGGCGGATGTGGATTACTTGCCGCTACAACAATCTTGTCTTGATTGTGCCGTGATGGTACATGCTTTGGCTTTCACAAAACAACCTGAATTGGTTTTACGGAAATTGTGTTGGTCTTTGAAGCCAGGTGGTCAGTTGATTGTTTTTGGTTTTAATCGGTATAGCTTGTGGGGGTTGGCGAAACTCAGACGAGATAAGTCACGCTTTCCGTGGGGGGGCGAGTTTCATACGCCATGGAAGCTCAAGCGTTTGGCAAGGCGGGTTGGATTTCATTTAGTTGCAGATCACCAGGTTTGTTTTAGGGGGCCATCATACAACAGGGACAGGTGGGATTCATGGCGCTTTCTTGAGATGATGGGTTTGACATTGATGCCCATTTTTAGTGGTGTGTATATGTTGTATTTTCAAAAGAAGGCGGTTGGCATCACGCCTTTAAAGCTGAAAATACGGAGTTCAGAAAAAAAGGCATACGGTGAATACGTGGAACCCAGTATGAATCAAAAACACAGAGGTCTTAATGGAAAGTATTGATATTTTTACGGATGGTGCTTGTCGAGGTAACCCTGGTCCAGGGGGGTGGGGTGCGTTGCTGCGTTGGAATGATCATGAAAAAAAGATCAAGGGTGCGGAGAAGCAAACCACAAATAACCGCATGGAAATGATGGCTGCAATTCAAGCTTTGCGGTCATTGAAGCGACCATGTCGTGTTAATTTAACCACGGATTCGCAATATTTACGAAAAGGGATGACGGAATGGATGGCGAATTGGAAGCGGAACAATTGGCGAAACAGTCAAAAAAAACCAGTAAAGAATCAAGATTTGTGGAAAGAGTTGGATGCTGAAGTGTCGCGTCATCAGGTGACATGGCATTGGGTTAAAGGTCATAGCGGGCATATTGAAAATGAACTGGTTGATCAGTTGGCCAACATGGCAATAGATGAAATGGAACTGTAAGGAGAAGATCATGAGACAGGTTGTTCTAGATACCGAAACCACGGGACTAAATCCCAAAGCGGGTCATCGTATTATCGAAATCGGTTGTGTGGAGATGGTAGATCGACAGCTAACGCACAATAACTTGCACTTGTATATCAACCCAGATCGTGAAATTGATGCGGGTGCGATGAAGGTGCATGGTATTACGAATCAATTTTTAGATGATAAGCCTCGCTTTCGTGAAATTGTGGATGAGTTTATTCAGTTTATTAAGGGAGCGGAATTGATTATTCACAATGCCCCTTTTGATATTGGCTTTTTAGATCATGAATTGCATTTATGTGGTAACGCTTATGGTGCTGTATCGGACTATTCAACGGTTTTCGATACATTGGTTCTAGCAAGAAATAAACATGCAGGGCAGCGAAACACGCTGGATGCTTTGTGTCAGCGTTATTACGTTGATAACTCCAATAGACAGTTGCACGGTGCATTACTTGACTCGGAGCTGTTGGCGCAAGTGTATTTGTTAATGACTGGAGGGCAAGCGCAACTGTTTAAAGAGCCCGAGAGTGATACCGGGCAGCAATCAATAATGACTCAGAGGGTTGGGCGTGTGGTGGACTGCCCTGAGTTGCCGGTAATAAAACCAAGCACAGAGGAGCAGCAGTCGCATCAGGATTATCTATCTTTACTAAGAGATAAAGGTGATTGTGTTTGGCAAGATAATTAAGAAAGGTTCTTGTGTTGTTTTCTGACAAGCGTAACAAAGTTGAAAATCAGCTGGTTTGCCTCGGGAGTATTTTTAATGCTTTTTGCAATGCGTTTTGTTTCAATGGTACTATTTGTATACTCGTTGCCGTAGGTAAGAAATCGTGGTTTGAATAAATTAACAATATTTTCAGGGTGGAATTGAAACCCCCATAGCGGTTTATTCTTAATTTTGATAGCTTGGATACAATTATCGTTGTATGCTAACAAGTCACATGTGTCTGGCAATTCTAATAGGAAATCACGATGTATGCTTATTACGTCGAAAGTGCTTGGCAAAGTGTGGCAAATGTGATCGCTGGAAATCTTGTTAGTGGTGTTTATTGTTATATGACCGCACTCTGGTTTTTGTTCCCTGTAGACGTGCCCACCTGCAGCAATAGCGAGTACTTGAAAACCATAGCAGGTTCCAAATAGCGGTTTATTAACAGAGATACAGTAAGATACTAACTCGATAATAGATGAATAGAAAACGGAGGGTGTTATGTCGCATACGGATGTACCGCTGGCGCCTCCAATGATGACTGCATCAAATTTATCAGACATCTTGGTGCTAAAATGCGGTGTTTCAAAAACGTTCACCACATGCAGTTCAGAACGGTTAATTTTCCCGAGTTGGCAATAAGAGACTATTTCATCATGAGCGATTTTTTTTTCTTTTCGAATTTGAATAAATAAAAATCTATGCCCAGTGGTGTGTGATTTCCTTTTTCGCATAAAAGTATCGGTTTTCCGTTTGTATACTAGTTTAAATGATCGTAGTGGTTCTTCTGAACGAATTGTGCAAAATTACTGATGAGTCGATTTGCTTCAGGGGTTTTAACAAATGTTTTCAAAATTTCTTTTAATTGTGCGTTGTTTTTATTTTTTGATTGGTAGTATTTGGAGAATTGTGCTTTGATGAGTTTTGGTATGGCCTCAGCGTGAAACTGCAATCCCCATATCGGTTTGTTTTTTACTCGAACAGCTTGGAGGCATCGTTGATTGTCAGCAAGTGGAACGCATTCTGGCGGTAGCTGGTATAGGTATACCATATCTTGATGAGCGCTAATGGCTTTGATTGTTTTTTTGATTCCTTTAAAGAGGGGGTCGTTATTGCTTTGCGGTGATAGATTAATGCTTACTCCGCCTAATTCAGGTTTGTTGGGCTCGTATGAAATGCTGCCGCCTAGTGCTTTAATGATCATATGGAACCCAAAGCAGATACCAAGTAAGGGCTTGCTGCTGTCGATGATGTCGCGGGTTAACGAGATGCACTCTGTAATCGGGCTGCTGTTGTGTGTTTGAGAAACACAGAAATCACTGGCTCCACCAATGATGACAGCGTGATAATCGTCAATGGTTTCATTATCAGGTGGGCCGTAAGCTATTGCATCATAGGCAATCAGTTGAGATCTTTTCAGTTTTGCGATGTGCTTAATCGCTTGCCACTCTTGATGTCGCAATGTTGATTCATGGCGGAACTGCATCAACAAAAAACGTGCTAATTTTTTTTGTTTAAACATAGTGGCCTTATCTTTAACGGAGTGTTTATATTATAGGCAGTGCAATCGAGTGATGCAAGTTGCTATGTGTCGTTGTTAGCATTCAGGCTGTGTGCTGCCATTCCGTTAGGCGTTGCGTAAGTTATTGTCTAAAAATGATTTTACGTATTTGATATAGTCATAAGCTCGATGGAGCGACCGTTTTTTATTTTCCAGGACGCAAGAAATCTGTTCAGCCTATCTTCGGCGCAGGCACTAAATGCGGCACTGTACCCGTGGGCGACAGGTGGCGGTTGAATCTTGAGTGCACGGCATAATTTGTAATAAAAACGACACGGTTTGAGAGACATGACAAGCAGTAGGGGGAGTGCGATAGCTTGCTGGTTAATGTCTAGCTTCATCTGTAACAATTTGCCTAGTTTCTTCTTTGATGGTAGGTGCTCTCTGAAGTGCTCAAAGGGTATTTGATCTTGGTAACTTACTATTTTTTCAGCTAGATTGACGTGGGTGAATTGCTTTATCTTCCAAAATTCCCAAAAAAACTGGATTTTTGAGAATTCCGAAAGTTTCTGTGTTCTTGCAAATATTTCTCGCCAGCATTTTGTATGGCCACTATAGTTGCCGATGCCTGTTTTTTGATTCTTTCATCGGCTTGTGTAACCACAGTCGCTTTTCTCCAGTACGTCAATTACGGGTATTATAATATCCTCATATTAAGGAATTATGATGACGACTCTTTTTTATTTTTTGACGGGTAGGGTTAGAAATTATTTAATGGTGGGGTTTTTTATCACTGTTCACCCAAATTGGATAATTCAAGCCCTTTGGCTTCTGTTTTCGGTTCGTGTCTCTTTGGTTCTTGATTTTGCTTCCAGGATGCTATTGTCTTTCTGATACGAGTGCGTGCCATGTCTCTTCGCTGTGCGGTGTGGGCTAATGGCTCCGGTCTTTCAGGATTGTTACTAAACTTGTTGCACAGAAGATTGAACATGCGTCCACTTGTGATTTGGGTAATGAGTAACTGAGGGAGTATGATGATGAGTTCATCGTTCGATAAACTGTCTAGAATACGGTCTCCAATTGGTTCTTTTTTTTGTAGTACACTTTCAAAGTGATCGAATACATTTTCACCTGTAAATGAAGAGAGTGACTGTGCAAGAGCTTTGTGATTGAAAATTTGGTGTTTCCATATGCGCCATTGAATATTATCTGGATTGTATTTTTTCACTATATTTTCGTATTTAGTACCAACGTGATTGAGAAGTTGGATGGTTTTTTGGGCGCTGAGTTTAATTGGATCCATTTTAATCTTTCTACTGTTGTGTGATCACGCGTATTATGCCTTCTCCTTATTAACAATATATTAAACCATAAAAGTTTATTCCCTTATGTTTGTCAAAATGGCTGCCATGCATCTGGTTTTTTATTTTTCAACTCACAAGTACTTTAATTGTTCATTATCTAGTCGTGATATTTCATGATTATCAATCAGTTATGTTTCCTGTGCTCATACTAAATGATACCTTCCTAGAAACGGTGTCGTTTTTTTTTGGGGGGGGCAGGCTGCTTTGACATGGTAGATACCATTTGTAGACGGTTTATATGCTTACAATTATGACCGTGGTGGTATGTTATTCATCGACCTGTTTTCTTGAAAGCAAGGGTGTTACATAGTATCCTTGCATCTCTTTTTTGTTTTAAGATAAGGGGGCGATATGCCGTCAGGTCGAAAAAGGTTGCATAATGCCGAATCTAGAGGTGTTTCTGGCCACGATAACTTTATTAAATTAGATTTTGTTCAGGGTGAAGTGCGTGAAACGGAAGTGACAGAGTGTAAGCACTCCCATTTGACCACGTTGTTAGCGGGAAGTGATTGTGTCAAGCGTGGTGATCCACGTGCTTTGTTTCAGTACGTGCGAGAGCGATATTGTCGTCCTGGTGCTGCAACATGTCTTAAAATTACTCATGCGGGTGGGTTTTGGGAGCGTTTAATACGATGGTCTCGCTGTGAAAGTCGAGTGCTTAAAGCAGAAACATCAGTTAACAGAATTGCGGAGTCAGATCTAGATAGTATCGCTCTGATTTATGGTTTTCGTAAGTTTAAGCGTGAGTATGCGGTTGGTTTACCTATATGGATGCCGGCTGTTTTGGATTACTGTATCAATCGTTGTTTGTTACGGTTGCCATTATTAAGACGATTGAACCATCGACATATCTCTTGTTATATTCCGGTAGAGAAGCCCGAGTTAACCCCCATAAAAACAGCAACGGTGGTGATTCCAGCTCGGAATGAGTCTGGTAACGTTGAACGTTTGAAATCGGCGACTAAAACTATTTTACAGCAGTTACCGGGTTCAGAGGTCATTTTTGTTGAAGGTAATAGTCAAGACTCCACCTATGCGGACTTGCAGTCCATGATTAGCTGTTTCCCCAGTGATTCAGTGACGTTGTTGAAGCAGGATGGGCGTGGGAAGCGGGACGCAGTTAAGAAAGGCTTTGACGCCGGTGTGCATGAATATCTGGCTATTGTTGATGCTGACTTAACTGTTGATTTACAAGACTCTATTGATGCTATTAAAATTGGAATGTCTAGCCCTATGACGTTAATTAATTGTGCTCGCATTTATTATCCGATGCAGAAAAAAGCGATGCGATTTTTTAATTATATTGGTAATCGCGTGTTTGCTGTGTTGCTCAGTTATGTGACGGGGCAAACTATTGGTGATGCGCTTTGTGGTACGAAGTGCATGAGCCGAGAAGTCTATAATAAATTGGAATTATCGGGTTACTGGGCTTCAGCTCGGGATCCTTTTGGGGATTTTTCTATTCTGTTTGGGGTGAGTCGTTATGGGCATGAAATATTGAATTACCCGGTACGATACTATGCGAGAACCAGTGGTGCGCCGAATATTTCCCGTTGGGTGGATGGCTTAAAGTTACTTAAAATGACATTTAAAGAGTACGTGCTGCCATGACCGATGTGGAGGCTAGTAGATCTGGCAAGCTTGTGCGCATGCTGTCTCGTTTGGATGCGTTTCTTGGTAAAGATCGAAGTGGGAAGCGAGCCAGGCTGTTTCAGGTCAGTATGCCTGTTGTTATTCTGTGTATTTATTTTGTTTGCGCGTCACTGTTGGTGCATGTCATTTTGCATTACAAAACGATTCGCCCGCTAATTGAAGCTATGCCTGAGATAGGCGTTTTGGCATTGTCGACACTGTGCTTGACCATAGGTGTGCCATCCACTTTATTGGTAGACCCAATTGTACTGTCTGTTGATCCGTTCTATGGTGTGATTAAGTTGACGCTGGTAACGGTTGTAGTAACACTACTGCAAATTTCCTTCTTTAATCGGTTTTCGGTTTGTCAGCGGTGGTTCGAAAAGCAGCGAGCGCAGAGTGGAGTAGCGCTATCTCCTGGCTCAACAGTAATTTGTTTGTTGTTTCGCACATTGCCAATTTTGCCTTTTGGTGTTGCTACCTTGTATCTGTGTTATCGTGTGCGACGAACGAGCCGAATTCTGATTTTTACACTTCTGGGTAGTTTGCTTTACTATTCTGCGTTGTCTTGGTTTGTTCATGCTTCAACAACTTGGTTTCGCTAGAAACAGGCGTGTTTTTACGTCAGGCTGGTTGCATTTTGCTCTCGTTTTTTTTCAAGAAGTCGCTATAACTTAACTCGATGCCTTGCTTTAGAGACGTGCTTGGTGTCCAGCCTAAGTTTTTTAGCTTATCACTGTTTAGTAGTTTTCTTGGTGTGCCATCCGGTTTGCTGTGATCCCAATTGATATCACCTGTGAAATTAATGATTGATTTAATCAGTTCAGCCAGTTCCATGATAGTGATATCGCTGCCGAAGCCAATATTGATTAAAGGGTGTGATTCAGGGTCGCTGGTCAACAACTTGAATTTTTCATCTGGTAACGTCATCAAAAAAACACAGGCATCAGCAAGATCAGCTGAGTATAAAAATTCTCGCCGAGGAGAACCCGTGCCCCAGAAGGTGATTTCTTCTTTCTGATTTACTTTTGCTTCGTGGCATTTTCGGATCAGTGCGGGTAAAACGTGGGAATGCTGCAAATCATAGTTATCGTTTGGCCCGTACAAGTTAGTTGGCATCGCGGCTAAAAATTGCGTGTCATACTGCCTGTTATAAGCAGAGCACATTTCGATACCAGCGATTTTTGCCAAAGCATAAGGCCTGTTAGTGAATTCCAGTGGGCCTGTGAGTATGTCTGATTCGCTCATCGGCTGAGGTGCCATTTTGGGGTAAATACAAGAGCTGCCCAAAAATAACAAGCGAGTGACGTGATGATCATGACTGCAAGTAATGACATTCTGCTGTATGGCTAAGTTATCACGGATAAACTCCACCGGATAGTCTCGGTTGGCAATGATTCCGCCTACTTTGGCCGCGCAAAGAAACACGTATTTGGGTTTTTCACGTTCGAAAAAAGCCTTCGTTTGTTTTGCGTCACAGAGGTCAAGTTCATCATGAGTGGCAAAGCAAAGGTTCTTGAACCCTTGATTATTGAGTTGCTTTAAAATCGCAGAGCCGACGAGGCCGCGGTGGCCGGCGATAAATATTTTATCATTGGGTTGCATCATAATAACGCTTCCTTATTTAAGCTATAGGGCTTGATGATCTTTTCATCACCGCCGTAGTTGTCGTAAGATAAATCGTAATCTATCATAATTTTTATTAATTCGTCGAGTGACGTTTTTGCTTGCCAATTAAGTTGTTTTTTTGGCTTTTGTTGCGTCTCCAAGCAATAAGTCAACCTCAGCTGGGCGAAAGTATTTTGGGTCTACTTTCACTAAACACGTTCCTGTTGTGCTGCAGTAACCGCATTCATTGACGCCTTCCCCTTGCCATACAAGGTTGATATTAACGTAGCCGAACGCTTTCTCAATGAAGTCTCTAACCGAATACGCTTGACCTGTAGCAATAACGTAGTCGTCTGGTTTGGGTTGTTGTAACATCAGCCACATGGCTTCCACGTATTCTTTTGCGTAGCCCCAGTCTCGTTTTGCATCCAGGTTGCCAATAGAAAAATATTCTTGTTTACCCTTTACGATAGCCGCAACCGCTTTGGTTATCTTTTTTGTGACGAAGGTTTCACCGCGGCGAGGTGACTCGTGGTTAAATAATATGCCGCTGCATGCATAAAGACCGTAAGCTTCTCGAAAGTTAACCGTTATCCAGTGCGCATACAGTTTTGCCACACCATAAGGCGACTTAGGGTGAAACGGGGTCTCTTCACTTTGAGGTGCTGTCGCAGGTAAACCGCCAAACATCTCAGATGTTGACGCTTGATAAAATTTAGATTCGATACCGCAATCTCGCATTACGTCTAATATGCGTAAGGTTCCCATGGCATCGACTTCCGCTGTGTACTCTGGAATATCGAAAGAAACACCAACATGAGATTGGGCACCTAAATTATAGACTTCATCTGGCTCTATTTTGGTCAGTAATCGATGCAGGTTACTGGAGTCGACTAGGTCTCCATGATAAGTTTTCAAGTTTGGGTGATTGAAAAAAGGTTCGATACGGTCGGTGGTGAATACGGATGAACGCCTGAGTATGGCATGGACTTCGTAATTTTTCGATAATAAGAGTTCGGCGAGGTAGGAGCCGTCCTGTCCAGTGATCCCTGTAATAAACGCTTTTTTCATGTTAATCCTGCTTTTTATAAAACACGTCGTAATGTAGCAGAAAAAATCAATTAAATAAATTGATTCTATCTATTGGGGGTGAGGTAGTTCAAAAAAAAGTCTACGGATTAGTTATTAATCACAGTACCCCCTTTTTTTTTGTCAGGGGGCGCCATGATTGTATTTTCTGTGACCATGTTGTTACATGTCTCCTTTGTGTCCGTGTGTGTTTTTTTGGAGTCCGCTGTTTGCGCTGCTGTTGGGGGCTGCGTTTTGGTAGGGTTGGAATAATCCCATAGCGGAGGTTAAACCACTACTGGACAACAGCGAATTCACGGCTTGTTCGCTATTTGTGCTTCGCTGGTTGGCTGCAAATTGACGCGGGTCAGACATCCCCATGCTTTGCATCATCCAGAGCATTTTTTGTAATTGTTCTTCTTGGAACTGACGCCCTTGCTGCGGATCTAATGTATGGGTAATGACTTGTTGCCCTGCCATGTTTTTTGCGTACAAAGCAATCATCTCTCGTTGTAGAATGCAACGAGCCAGTGCTTCGCCCTCAAGGTCAGGAAACGCTGCTTTTGTTGATAAAACAGCTTTTCTTGCTTTGGCTTCAGCCGTGGCTATGGTAGCTGCTGCTTCTAATTTAATTGCCTCGGCTTTGATGCGAGCAGCATCAAGATACAATTGAGCTGATTCTTTTTCGGCTTGGGCTTCGGCCTTCTTTTTTGCCGTGCTGGCAGAGGCCTCACTGCGCGCTTTCGCTTCTGCTTCAATACACCGCGTCTCAGCTTCCACGGTGCGTAGCGATTTTTGTTTTTCTGCTATCACTAATGCGGCTTCCGCTTCAATCTTCTGTTGGTTAACCTGACCTTGTTTAGAAACGGTTTCGGCTGCTGCTTTTGCTTTGGCAGCAATCACCTCTTTTTGACTGATTTGTTCTGCCTCTGATAGAGCGGCAGCATTTTTAGCTTGTAGAATGAGTTGCTGGCGTTGCAGATTTAACCTTTCTTGTTGAATTTCGGATTCACGTTGCTGTTGCTCCTGTGCTTGCTTGATCCGCTGGGTTTCTAAATCCATTTTGGCTATTTCGGATTCGGCATGCGCAGCAAGAAGTTGTTGGGCATTTTTCTTCGATGCACTCAAAAACTCCTCATCAACTTCCCACTTCGTGATATTTGCAAATGATATATCGATGTTAGCATTATTGATTTCTTCGTGTTTTTTAAGTCGATCTTCAAATTCATTACGAACCAGATCTAATTTGGTTTCTTCTTTATCACCATTCGAATTATTTGTACTTGATCGTGTACTGTTAACCGCATCGAAGTCTGATTCAGAGTACCCTAATGGAGGTCGGGTGGCACATAGGCTGACGAGAATGGAGCTGGCAATACGTGCAACAAAATCATGCAGGGAACTGTGGTCGCCGTTATGACGCTCAATTGCACTGCTGGCTTCATTAAGTGAATAAGACACACCAAAATCTAAATGCGAAGTGATGGAGTGTTTACACACAACTGGGAAATCTTTGACTTCAACTGGGTCAACACTGGTTCTAAAGAAATCCTTAAAACGCTCGCCGTTTGAAATATTGATGCGGTGCTCTCCTAGTTCATCCCACACTTTGAGGTGTCCATTTTTACTGCCATAGGCTACTTCACCCGCTTCAACGGTAAAATATTCATAGTTCCCCAACTTATAGCGTTTCTCAGTTTTTTTGATCGGGCCAATGAGTCTAAAATTTTGACGAGCGCGGAAGATGTAAATGCCATCCCCGCGTGATTCGTTACTGAGTTTGGCGTCGCTATCCGGTAATAGAATGGGTTTACCGTCAACTTCAACACAGGCGCGTTCGTTTGGTTTAATGTAAACTCGATGAAGATCTCCTGAGGTGACGTGAGGGTTATCATTCTCCATGATGCCGGTAAAAATATCAGGTGCAATAAACAGTTGTGGATTATTGGGTCTGGGATTTAAAAAGAAATTCACATTTTTAGCAGTGCAGCAACCAATTTGACCTGATGAGAGGTTGGCTAGTGTCACATCCCCGAAATTGGGTACTGTTATAGTTTGTATTCCGGGCTGATTTCGGTTGAGAAGGTTGAAGAATGAGTAATATGGTTGGTAAAGATAATAGGGCTGACCATTCAGTAATGGTGGTAGTATTTCAATTTTACCGTTTTGTTTTTGTGTCACTGCCCATTGCGCGTTATTTAACATGATTCTATGAACGAGTGGATTATTATTGCTATCACGAATAATAACATCAGCATTATTTTGGTTAAATGTGTCTATTAGTCGCCATGGTTGTCTGAGCATAATAGCATCTGTGTTGCTGGTTTCAAAAAACTGAACATCTCCGTTTGGGTTAAGTAGAGCCGTAGTGAAGTTAGGGCGATTAAATAATACAGTAACAGAGTTGATTACCTGGCTTCCTTGTTGTTTGTTATACACATTGCCGCAATATTCGTGACTCAGGTTGTTAAGGTGTATTTTGTTTAGCTCGGGTCTTTGAGTATCGTATTTCCATATGATGTCTTGACTTGATCGGTCACGAAAGGAAGTGTACTCTCCAGGTTGTAAAGTAATGATGTGGTAGCTATTGTCAGCAGCGGCGCAAATACGTTGATTCTGATGAGCTATATTTATGACTTCTTCATTGTTTCTGTTGTCGGTAATAAAAATGCCGGGTTCATCAATAACAAAAGTCCCAGAGTTGTTTTTGATGAAAGCGATTTGCCCTTGCTGTAAAAGTGTTATTCGGAAATTGCTAATGAGGTTGCGGGTGTTGGTATCGGTGGTTGCTGCCACAAATTGACTGGTGACACCAGGCTGTAGCTGCGCTTTTCCAAGATAACGCGTACGCTGTTCTTCAATAAAATAACGTCCTGATTCAATTTTCTGAATTTCGTTACTTACGATATCTTGACATAGACCGATTTCATTTTGATTGATTTGCACAATGGTGCAGCGCCCAGGTACATGATGAAAGGCGGTATTCAGTGCAATGGGGTTTGAGATCTCTTGTAGAATACCTAAGTTTGGGTTGGTGAAGGTGACTAATGGTGAGTAAGTTCCAGGGCCCCATATTTCATAGTGTCTCCCCGTGTTACCACCATTATGATCAGATAAGATATACATCTGATTCGGTCTTATTGTCCATCCTTTCCACCAGCGAGTGGTTCGATCGTTCTCAGTGTTTGATGACCAGTTGATACGTTGTTGAATGTCATCATGGTAGCCATTAGTAATGGGGATGTCTCTATAGGGTTGAGGTTGGTAGGTTAGGATCGTATTAAAATCGTCTGGTGCGCGTCTACCTGATAATAAACTGCGGAGGGTTGAGTCTGCGTTATCATTATTGCGCGCCTCATAGGCTGCGTTTATCAGTTGTTGCGATATGCTGTCATGTGGAACGTCCTCAGCCGTGATGACTGGTTTGAGTCCTGGCTTATTTCCAATTTTCCCTAAATCTTGTGCCCAGCTTTGATGGTCCGAAAAAGTTTGTCTTTGTGTTAATGTATATGCATTCAGGTAGGCTGTGTATTCCCCTTGATCCATTGGAGGGGCTGAGGGCTGTGGTGCGCTAAACTCAGATCCCATGGCGTCGGCTTGAGGTAAGAAAGACGAAGCTGAGTCGTCTGTGGATTTGGTTTTACCTTTCAGCTTTTCATCAAGTTGTTGCGCGGCTAAAGTTTTGCTTGGTGCTTGGTAAGAAGACAGGGCGAAATGATTTGATGACTCTGAGTCATGATGTCGTGATGCTGAATGACTGTATCTTATGTCGTCGAAATCACTAGCGTCACTATAATCACTCATTTGATCGGTATCCAAAACACCTTCTTCGGTAACATCGTCGTGTTTGTATTTTTTAGTTCTCATATTCGTCCCCTTATTATTTTAGTGTCTAAGTTTAAATATTTTGATATCTAAAATACCGTAACGCTTTATTTACTGAGTGATAAGGGTCCAATTGCAGAATGAAGTATTGCATTGGAGAGAACAATCATGTTGACTTAATTAATCTGTTTATTATTTTTGCAGTGGATTTTTTTAGGCCAAGTGAGTCGTTAATGGTTGTAATAAGGCTTGTCCGACCAGCTTTGTGAATTGGGTTTGGGTACCAGACTGATACTCGATTATAATACGGCATTCTCTTTCTGGTGATAATGACGATACAGTTATATCGGTAAAACAGGGCTTCGGTGACACAGTCAATATTCTCAGCTACTGTGTGCAAATTATCTTTAAAAGACCATAGGATTTGCTGAGCGTGTGGTTACTGGTTCATTAATGTGTGTTTGTAGAGTGTGTTTGTTGCTTTCTAATTTTGATACTTCAAAATACAATCGATAGCATAAGTAGACTGTACCAGCCAGTATTAAGTGTTTCATCATAAATTTACACGCATTGCGTATGACTTTAAACAAGTTGAATTGATTTTGTATTGAATTAGGATGCGCTGTGGATGTTAATTTGTTGATAAAACTATAGGTTGCTGAGGTTAAGTTTTTCAAAAAAATTAGCCAGAATGTTGCAGCCAGTGAAGTCACGAAGGTTAACTCAGCGGCATAACTTGGTATCAAGCCACGTTCAACGCAAGCGATCCAATAAGGTGAAGTAACTGGTTGTGGGTTTAATATCTGTATGTAAGCGCTGGTAATGGATTGCCTGGGGATTAACCAGTATAAATGCTTATCATTTTTTGTTAGGAGTAATCTATTTTTGAAGGACCCAGTCTAAAAGTCGATATCAGTTTTTTGGTTATTAAGTTCGAGGCAAAAAGCGCGTACGCATAAGCTGGCTACATACAATAGGGGTAAGGCAACAGAGAAAATTTCTGTGTCTTCAGCTGTTACCCATTCCAATAGATCATTAATGGAAGATGGGGTGTTGATGTCAGTATTCACTGAGTGCTCTCTGTTTTTTTTGTTAAATTATGCCGTTATTTTATATCAGAAAGCTTAATATTGGTTATGGAGCCGGGTAAAAGTACGCTCTTCAGATTCAACCATAATCAAAAAAAGAGAAGTTTTTTCAATGGACTCAATGTTATCTTGTTAAGGATTTAAGCTGTTTGAACTTATCTTCTGCTGGTGACTTTTCTGAGAATTTTAGTATGTATGTTTTGTTTTTTTGCTCTGAAAAAAAATTTTTATCTGAAATGATTGCATCAAGATTCTCTTGTGAATTGATATGTCTGTTGAATAGTTTGGCATTGAAATAGCAGGTTAAAAGAAATCCAATCTGTTCAGGTAAGGTGGTTGGTGGTTCTATTCTGTAAATGCTATTGTTTGCTTGATCATGTGATTCAAACTCAAGGTCTTGGATGATTTGAGTTACTAACAGAATAAAAGCAGGTTCTTTTATACGGCTAATTACATAGTCAGTGATTTCTTTCGGTAACTGTTTGATTATGTTGAGTTCGTCTTCGGTGAGTTGGATTGGCATTGATTGTTCTCCGGTTGTTATTATTTTTTCTGTTTTATTGGCTAAGCATTGTGGGGCGGTATTCCTCTCGGCAAATAGCTTTAAGCGCTTCATTTTCCTGGCAGAGCGTTTGAATAGCTTTACTGAGATTACTGTTGCAATTACTATCTTGGGATATAAATTTGAGTAGCGTTATCAGTTGATGAGGGTCCGTTTCTGGGAGCTGAATTTTGTTTTTCAGTTCATTTATCTGGTCGTAAATTTGAAGTAAATAATCGGCCTCTGTTGCATGTAAAGCAAAATCAATGTTGTTGAGAGACTCGAGGATGGGTGAGATGAATTGTCGGCGTGATTGAGCGTCACAATGTTTAATGCTTATCAGTACCTGGTCTAGTATATTTTTTGCGATAAAAATAAATTTTCTATCCGGGCATTCCAGCATAAATGCGAATTTTAGTGCGATTTTTATTGGTCTTAGATCACGACCCAATAGCGCTTGCATTAGAATGTTATGACCTTTTTGGTTTGTGGGTCTTAACACTTCACCTAAGCAACCAGCTTGGCTTGCTTTTAGTAAAATGAGTTCGGTTAAACCAGGGTTATGCTCCAAGGCTAGCATTAGCGGTGTCTTATTTTTTTTGTTTTTTGCTGTTAGTGTATCTCTGACGTAGTTTTTTTTATCATTAAGCCTCCAGTGTTCAGTTTCTTTATAATTAACTATCGCTAATAATGCATTCGCTATTTCGGGTGCATTGATAATTGCTAACATGAACGCGGTGTTGTTTTCGTTGTTTCTACGTACAAAAAAGTGCAGGGCATTGTCTGCAGGACCTTGTAGGATATGCATTATAATGATGTTAGCGGTAGCTGATCGATTGTCGGCTGTCCAAAAAGGAGAGGGTGTTTGTGCTACGTTCATGAGAACGTCGTTACCATTGTGTTCTTTGATGGTAAATTTCAGTAATGCATTGATGTAGTCAGTTGTGTTTGCAATATCAAGGATACGACTCACGTGAGGGTGGGAATAAATGGAGGCAAGGTTAAGGAAGTGACTTAAGCTCGTGAGCTTGTTCTTGATTTTTTGAATTTCTGCTGTTGTTTGTGCATTCTGGTTTAACTCGCTCATAGAGCAAAGTATGGTCTCCAACTGCGTTGAAATTCTTTTGGTTACCGTTGATCGCATGACTCACCCTGAATGTGTTTTTGACTCATTCTAACACATTACATGCCTCATTTTACTTAACGTTTCATTAAATATAATTTTATTTGTAATTTTTGTCTGGGTGCTGTCACT
Organism: uncultured Gammaproteobacteria bacterium; assembly: GCA_902581285.1. Taxonomy (GTDB): domain Bacteria; phylum Pseudomonadota; class Gammaproteobacteria; order Coxiellales; family Coxiellaceae; genus CACHNP01. Next base: position 37,651 of record CACHNP010000008.1, read on the forward strand.
ATTTGATGTTGAAGTGGCTTCCAGGCTTATGTTCGGTTTCGTTGCTGTTAACTTCGGTTTCGCTGATTTTATTTTCATTGGTTGTTGTTATCATGTCTTCCCTTTCTTTTTCCAAGCTATCATAAGATAGGCATGCACTAAGGCTTAAGAAGAGCGATGTAATGATCATCAAGACTAAATAGAGTGAATTTATAGGATTATAGTTTTGCATGATGCTCTCAAGATTTGAGTATACCATTTCTTTCTGTGCAGCGTCTTCAATGCTTTCGAGATCAGGTACGTTATCCAGTACTCGATTTAATAACTTTATATCTTGAGTCTCAAACTTTATATTTTGAATCGTGATTCCTAATCGAATGAGAGCACAAGCAAAAAAAAGCAAGCTGGCTACCCTGTGTCGATTGCAATAGTGTGTGTTTTGTCTCGGCATCAGTATCTCCTTTATTGTGTGTATCGAAACATTAACATGATTATGTTCGGAAAAGTAATTAGATCATTTTTAATTCTATTTTTGTTTGTATTTTTTTTATGCCGGCACGTCTGATTTTAACCCTTTTTCGCCAATATCGTGTCGATAGTGGCAGTTTTCCCATTGAATTTTTTTCATCTGTTGATACACGTTTTTTTTCGCGGATGCGAGCGTGTCCCCTAAGCTGGTGACGCTAAGCACTCGACCGCCTGCGGTAACGGTATTGCCATCACGCACTTGCGTTCCGGCATGAAACACTTTGGTGTTGTTGAAGTCAGCGTCCAGTCCTTTAATAGTCTCGCCTGTTTTGTATTTCACTGGGTAACCGTCAGCGGCCATGACCACACTTATAGCGGTACAGGGGTTCCATTTTAATTGAGTTCTTTTTAGTTTTCCGTTGAGTGCTAATAGACAGCAATCGAGTAAGTCAGACTCCATGCGGTACAGTAATGGTTGCGTTTCGGGGTCGCCAAGTCGACAGTTGAATTCGAGAACTTGAATTTCATTGTTGTCAGTGACCATAATGCCAGCATAGAGAAACCCAACGTATGGCGTGCCTGCTTGTGCTAAAGCATTAACAGTGGGCTGCATCACCGTTTGCATGATGCGTTGTTCTAGCTCAGGAGTGCATAACGGTGCGGGTGAGTAGGCACCCATGCCGCCAGTATTTGGCCCTTGATCGTTATCGAGTAGGCGTTTATGGTCTTGCGAACTCGCTAAAGGGATAACGTTAGTGCCATCAACTAGAGCAATAAAGCTCAGCTCATCACCCGTTAAAAAGGCTTCGATCACAATGCCGTCTTTGGCTGTGCCAAATTGGTTGTTGTCGAGCATGTTTTTAATTGTTTGTTCTGCAGTGTTGAAGTCATTTGCAATCACAACCCCTTTGCCTGCAGCGAGGCCGGAGGCTTTTATCACAATGGGTAGTGATTGCTTCTGGCAATAGGCTATGGCTTTGGTGCTATCTGTGAAGGTTGAAAATGCGGCTGTTGGAATTTGATGATCCTGCATAAACTGTTTACTGAATCGCTTTGATGACTCCAGTTGAGCGGCTTGTTGTGTCGGGCCAAAGCAAGCGAGATTGTGTTCTTGAAAGTGGTCAACAATGCCTAAAGATAGAGGAAGCTCAGGGCCGACAATGGTGAGATGGATGTCATGACTTTTGGCAAACGTCAACAGTGATTTGATATCGTCAGCAGCGATATTAATATTTGTGCACTTGTTTTCGGTTGCGGTACCGGCATTACCTGGGGCTATAAAAATTTTTTCTGATTTAGTTGACTGTGCTATTTTCCACGCTAAGGCATGTTCTCTGCCGCCGTTACCAATGATTAAAATGTTCATGTAGAGTGCTCCCTATTGAGTTGGTTGGACAGGCACTTATTCAAGCGATAAGTTAGCTGTATTGGTCAATGTTTAAAGTGGCGCATACCCGTCATCACCATGCTCAGACCCAGTGTGTTCGCGCATGCAACGGAATCACTATCACGTTTGCTTCCCCCGGGTTGTATAATGGCTTTAATCCCGTGGTCTGCGGCTAGCTTGACGCAGTCATCGAAAGGGAAAAAGGCGTCTGATGCTAGCACGGCGCCAGTTAAATCTAATTGAGCTTCTTGTGCTTTCATAATGGCGATTTTTAAACTGAAAATTCGTGATGTTTGCCCGGTTCCAATGCCTAATGCTTGACCTGATTTTGCCAGCACGATAGCGTTGGATTTCACTTGTCTGACCACTTGCCAGGCAAACCAGAGATCATCCAGTTGATCGGCTGTTGGTGCAAGCGATGTGGCGGTAACCAATTCGCTTTTTGCAACGGTAGTTATATCTGCCTCTTGAGTCAGTATGCCGCCGTCAATACGCGTTATTTGTGCCGGTTGCTGATCCACCGGCGCCGTATTACAGAGTAGTACTCTAGCGTTTTTTTTATTTTGGAGGCATTCCACTGCGTCTGGTTCGATTGCTGGTGCAATTAGAACCTCGAAGAATAATGGTTGGAGTTGCTTGGCTGTAGCGAGGTCAAGTGGTTGGTTGACCGCTACAATACCACCAAAGGCGGAAACGGAGTCGGTTGCTAAAGCGTTGATAAATGCGGTTTCGCAATTTTCCGCAATGGCTATGCCGCAAGGCGTGGCGTGTTTGATGATTACGCATGCGGGTTGAGTGCTTGGCCAGCACCGAATGCAGTCGAGAGCGGCGTTGGCGTCAACATAATTATTGTATGACATCGCTTTGCCTTGTAGTGGCTTGGCTTGTGCTAATGAGTTGACTGCATTGGGGGCTGCCCAGAGCTGCGCTGTTTGGTGCGGATTTTCTCCGTACCTTAACTCAGTTTTCTGGTTGTTTTCTGAGGCAATAGTGTGGTTTTTAAGCATGTTGCGTGTTTCCAATCTGAGACTCTAAATAACGATGAATTATAGTATCGTAATGAGATGTCAGTTGGAAGACTTTTGCTGCAAGTTGGAGTCTGGTTTTTTTTGATATATTACCGGTCTTATTGAGTTCGTGGATGATTAAATGATAGTCGCCTGGATCAGTGATTGCGGTTACGTGTTGGTGATTTTTAGCAGCAGCGCGTAACAATGTCGGACCACCTATATCAATTTGCTCAATGGCTTGAGCGAGGTTGCAAGTGTCAGCAGAAATGGTTTTTTCAAATGGGTACAGGTTAACCACGACGATATCGATTGGTTTTATGTTGTGGGCGTGTAGAGTTGCATCATCCTGGCCACGACGGGCTAATATGCCAGCGTGAATATTGGGGTGCAATGTTTTGACGCGACCGTCCATTAATTCAGGGAATTGCGTAATATCGCTGATGTCTGTGACGTTGATTTGGTGTTGTCTTAGGAGCTTGGCTGTGTTGCCTGTGGCAATACAATCGAACTTAAGTGATTCTAGTTGCTGTGCAAATTCCACCAAACCAGCTTTGTCCGCTGTGCTAAATAAAACTCGGCGAGAAGTTGGTTTGGTGTCATGCATAATAGCTACTTAACTTTTGATCCTTAAAAAGTCAAATTATTCACGGTATTTTAGTGAATGTCGTAAATAGCCATTTTCTTACGTAGAGTACCACGGCTGATACCTAAGATAATGGCAGCTTTACTTTGGTTGCCGTTAGTTAGCTTAAGTACCATCTCGATCAATGGTTTTTCTACTTCAGCCATTACCATGCCGTAAAGATTCGCTGGTGTTTGACCGTCTAGTTGTGTGAAGTAGCCTTGTAAAGATTCCTTTACGCTTCCACGTAGAGATTGACTCATTGGGTTGCCGGTTACTTCTGGTGTCATGATGACTTCATTGTTTTCTACTAATTGAGCAGTTCCTTTCACGATGTAACTCCTTCGTTTCAAGTTACTAAAAAATACAAGCATGCGATGCTTGTCCGTTCGACTAAATACAGTGCTTAAGCACCTTCCATGTCGCTACTAAATCGTCCAAGAAGAGAGCATTATAACACTGCAAAATGACTTAACAAGCGAAATTGCATAAAAAACGAATCATTTTTCTTAAATATTGTATAATAATTGAACGTTAAGGAGGTGAATTATTTAACTAAATTTGTTACATTTAAGATATCTTATTGAATTAAATATGAATTAAAGGCTAAAACCCTATGCGTAATCTAAATTTAATAAAAAAAACTAAGTGGCTATCATACCTTGGTTTGGGTATGGTCGATGCTGATGATTCGCCTAAGGCCGAGCTTTGGAACGCGTGGATGTCAGCTATTTACATTATTTTGACTATAGTGATGCTTTGGCAATGGCAATCCGTGGTAAATCATAATATGAGTATGTCTCATTGCATCAATTGCGATTGGTTTATTTTGTTGACTTTGTTGATGACGTATTTTTTGTTGGTATTGGTTGTGAAGAAAAAACGCTTGTTTATTCTGCATAACTGGTTTTTTCTGCTTTTGATTATCGTTGGTGTTTTATTTTTGTACAACGGAGATTGGTCATATGGGGATTTTAAGCATGTGAAACCGGTTTTTGCTGTGATGATTTTATTGCCTGCGATGCGGTTTTTAGTGCGCTTCTTTTTTGACGGTCGTTTGTGGACAACATTGTTAGCTGCATTGGTACTGGTTTGTGTGTTTGGCTTATTGGTTGCTGGTTTAGATCCGTCAGTTAACTCCGCTGGTGATGGCCTCTGGTGGGCATTAGCCACGATCTCAACGGTTGGCTACGGTGATGTTGTTCCCAGCTCCTTTGTTGGTCGAGTTGTTGGTGGGGTCTTGGTTTCAGTTGGGCTTGGTGTATTTGTTGTTATAACGGCTAACGTGTTAAACATGCTATGGCGTAATGAAAAGTCTGATGTTGGTAACCAACGTGATTTTGTGCAAACTGAATTAGAAAAAATCCAGAAAAATCAGCTCGAGATTCAAGCTCAGATTAAAAAGATTCAAATTAAGCTAAGTAATTTGGATAAATGATTGTGCTTTTTTGAGTGGAGGTAGTCAATGATTGCTGTGGTTTGTCGGTTTTCAATTGAATCGGGTCAGTTTGATCTGTACCAACAACACGGGCAAACCATGGTTGACTTTTTGCAAGCAAATTGAGGGGCGTTTGGCTCCGTTCTGCGTCGTGTGGGTCGGAATGAAATCATGATATACTCCAATTGGTCTGATCGTTAAACGTATGAATAATCCTGGCCAGATGAATATAATATTGAGGAAGAATTGCTAGGTGGCATTTAGATGATAAAATTAATTACACAAAAACCGTCTATTTTGAACATGGTTTTATTTTTATTTTGTATTTCTTTTTTAAAATTTAAATTATTTATGATTATAATAATGGTTCTTTCATATTTGTACACTGATTTTACTTTTTTTATAATGCATCTTTACTTAGATCACCCCAAGACATTAGATAGTAAAATTAACTTTATAAGAGAATTGGCTATTGATTTTCAAAAGCATCATTTAAATCCAAAAGAAATATTAAACTATAATGCCATTTCAAAAATAGATATAATTACCAGTTTAGTATTGGTACCGGCTTCAGTATTTTTACTTTTAAACTTGGTGAATATGAATGATTTAAGTACCATTACAGAATATGTATTATTGTTTTTCTCATTTATTTTATTATTTTCATTTATTGCATTAGGAAATCATTATTTTTGTCATGCAATTACACATCAAGATCAATTAGAGAAAAAGAACACTCAATTTAAACTATATAAGTGTTTACAAGACTATAATTTTTTACCAAATAATAAATTTCATAAAAAACATCATGAAAATGAAATAATAAATTATGATTTTTTGAGAGGTTTTAGCAAATCATATTTACAACTATATAATTTACATAATAAAAATTATAATTTATTAAAAATTATCTTTTTTTTAACTCATCCTTTGGTTTTATTTTATGTATTTTTATGTGCGATTTGCTAAGGTATTTCTAAAATATGATGTTTGGATTAAAAAGATTCAAATTAAGCTATGTAATTTGGATAAATGATTGTGCTTTTTTGAGAGGAGGTATTCAATGATTGCAGTAGTTTATCGGTTTTCAATTGAATCGGGTCAGTTTGATTTATACCAACAACACTGGCAAACCATGGTTGACTTTTTGCAAGAAAATCGAGGGGCAATTGGCTCCGTTCTGCATCGTGTGGGTCGGAATGAAATCATGATATACTCCAACTGGCCAGATCGTCAAACGTATGAACAATCCTGGCCAGATGAGGATAATATTGAGGAAGAACTGCCAGAGGACATTGCGTTGATTGCACGTGAAATGCGAGGTTGCATTGTGGGTGATGTTGATTATCAAGTAATGGATGTGATTCATAAAAAATGAAGGTGCTGATTGTGTCGTTTTTAAGTTAGTAAAGACTTAAGTTAGTGTTTTCACTTGTTTCTATGTAATCAAACCATTTTGATTTTCGAGGGGAAGGGTATGAGGCCGAACTACATGGTGGTAATTCTATTTTTATTTTTATTTCCATTGATCGGATGGTTTATTTACAACAATGGTTCTTCTGAATATGATAACAGTACCTGTAGTCAAAAACTTAGCTTTAGTATGGGTGGCTCCGCTGGTCTTTTATATAACGAGGATAGTGTCAGAGCAGCGTTAGGTTATTGTCAGGATCTCAGAAAAAAACAGCCCCATATAAAAAAACTCATGGCTAGAGCTGAAGTCTGTATTGGTAATTATGATGTGGCTGAAGTCTATATCAAACAGTATCCAGAGGTCTTGGTTATTTGAGAAAAATTATTCGAGCTAAGAAGAAAGATTCAAGTACTTATGTGTGTCTTGCACCAAAATAAAAAAGTAGTATGCATGATTAAATAGAATTTGAATTCGCAAAAAATCGAGTTCATGAAAAATAGGTGTTAGAATGGCTTACGTATTATGTGCACGAAGAGTAAAATTAGAGTTTCTTCTGTGAACAAAATCATTATGTGTTTGTGTTTTTTAAAATAAAAAGGTGTGGTAACTATGAATATAAATGGAATCAAAGATTTAACTGATTCACCTTGTGTGGGAATTTGTTCTGCGACGGCGTTGGGTGATGATATTTGCGTGGGGTGTGGTCGCACATTTGATGAAGTTAGATTGTGGAACACGTTTTCGGATGAGCAGAAGAGAGAGGTTAACTGCCGTTTACAAGAACAAGGAAACTAGCTGATTGGCTCTGAATAATAGTCCTCAGAGTTCATTTCTATCAGTCGTGATCGTGTCCTGTTGAAATCGAATGCTTTTCTTCCTTCGGTGTATATTTCTTGTATGGGCGTTTCAGCGGATAAAATAAGACGCCGCCGAGTATCGTAGAGTACGTCTACAAAGCTAATGAATAAAGTGCTGCTGATATTATCTTCTTTTCTGATTTTTGGTACATTGCTCACAATGAAAGTATGGTATTGGTTGCATAACTCGAGGTAATCGTCTTTTGATCGAGGTGGTTGACAAATATCCGAGAAATCAAACCAGATAACTGTATCAGATCGTTTGATAATGCGAATGCTTCTGTCGAGCAGAGTTATGCTGGATTCAGCAATCGTTTCGGTGTCGTTGAAATGTTTGAAGCAAATTAATAAATCATGGTCAGCTGTGTTATCGTTTGGTGAGTAATACACGCCATGATCTTGGATGTGCTTGAGTCGGTAATCTTTGTCTGAGGTCAAATGGATGGTATGAGTGTACTGCTTAAGTAATGCTATTGCTGGGATGAATTGTTCCCTTTGTAGGCCATCTTGGTATAAGTTATCTGGTGCTGTATTTGACGTGGTGACCAAACATAAGCCATATTGAAAAAGGTACTCAAATAGTTTACGTAACAGCATGGCGTCGGTGATGTTTGTTACAAAAAATTCATCAAAACACATCACGATATACTTATCGGCTATATCTTTTGCAATTGCTTTGAGTGGATCTTTTTCTTCTTGTCTTTGGTTTAGCTGTTGATGTAGATCGTGCATAAACTGATGAAAATGTAAGCGATGCTTTTGAATTGGTAAGCAGTTATAGAAAAGATCCATCATGTAGGTTTTTCCTATTCCAACTTTTCCCCAAAGGTAAATTCCAGTCACTGGCTTACGTGGCGATACGTTTCGGCGCATTTTTCCTAGCGCAGTATTACGTACTTGTTGTCGTTGAATTAATTGATGGTATAAAGTTTCAAGTTGAGTTAGAACTTTGTATTGTGCGTCATCATGAGAAACGATATTGTTTTCTATGTCAAATTGATACTGTTGTAATGGGGAAATGTGTGTCATTGTGTATGCTGCTGCTGATGTTGTGTATTAGTGTGGTTAAGTGGTGCCCTCAAACAAGACTAATTGATGATGTTGAAAAAATTCAGATCATGTTGTCACGTTTTGCGTAATATTAATTATCTCCAGTGATAAGGATAGCTTTTTTTTTAGTTAACTAAAAGAGCGATGCTAGTGATTTTTGTTTATTTTATCCAGAAATAGTTTAATTTTATCGGTTGGCCTGCCAATAATGGCTCTCGTGCTGGTATAAATAATGGGTCTTTCTAGTAGGATAGGGTGTTGTGAGATGGTATTAATAATTTTGGCATCGGATAAATCTGGGTCTTTTAAATTGAGTTCTTTGTAAATTGACTCGTTGGTTCGAATGCATTCTCGAACAGGGCATTTAAGGATGTTGAAAAGTGTGGTAAGTTGATTTTTATTGAGGGGGGTTTTTAAGTACTCTATCACCGTCGGTATGATATTATTTTCTTTCAGTATCTGCAGTGCCTGTCGCGATTTAGAGCAGCGTGGGTTATGTAAGATGGTATAATTGGTCATATCTGATCCTTGTCTTTATCTCGTTTGAATGATCACTTATACTTTAAGTATATATTGATTTGAGGGCTTAGTGCTAATGGTATTTTTAAAGCGAGTTCAGGAATTTTTGTTTGCGTTTTTTGATCGTGTTGGGCGTGATCGAGTTTTTTTGTATTCTGGTGGGTTGGCATATTCTACGTTGTTGACATTGGTGCCTTTTTTTATTGTCATGTTTTCGGTACTAAAGCATATACCGGCATTTTCTGGTATGGAATCTAAAATCCAGGAGCTTGTCTTAGACAACCTGACTTCTGGTTCTGCGGATGTCATCAACGACAAAGTCAGTATTTTTTTAGCTCGAATGGACAATCTAAGCGCTCTGAGTGTAATTATCTTAAGTGTATTTGTCATTGTTATGATGTTTAACATATCAAAGGCTTTTAATCGTATTTGGGGAACAACTGAGCGCTACCGTTTTGCTGTGCGTTTTTTTGTTCATATCATGGTTTTAGTTTTGGCGCCAATTTCATTTGCGACACTATTACTTTTTTCTTCTTATTTGGCATCCATGAAATTTCTAATGGCTAATCACTTTGTATCTTGGGTTGTTGCGCCAATTTGGTTTGTGTTGCCGTTTATTATAGGGGTGCTGTTGTTTACGGTGTTTAATTATTTTTTACCAAGCTGTCGAGTGCCTTTTATGTGTGCATTAAGTGCCGGTTTGGTCACGGCAGTGTTTTATTTTTTAGCTAAGGTTATTTTCAATTGGTATGTTCATATCTTTAATTACAATCAGCTCATTTATGGTGCGTTAGCCACCATCCCGCTTTTTCTTATTTGGTTGTTTATTTGTTGGGTTATCATATTGTCCGGCGCTGTGCTCTGCAATATGTTGACATTGGCTATGAGGGCTCAGTAATCATCGTAATGAATCTAACCCTTAATAATAAATTAATCTAAGCAGCGGTTTTTTAATCTTTTTTTGCATTCGTGTTGGCTTTCGTTATAATGCCCCAGAGATTAATGATGGGCAATGACGAAGGAGTAGGTAATGATTGATTCAGAAGCGGGATACAGTTTACTGGCTAGTGGAGACGAAGGAACTAAGCAGCCAGATGATATTTTAGGGTCACCTCGTTTTAATACACAGCTTCCAGTGAGTGCGGGCGATGGGGATTCCTGTTATGTTGTTTGCCGAACAGTGCTCAATCGTATTATGTGGGGAAGCATTGTCAGTTATGCGGGGTTGGTCTCACTCATGTATGCCGCACTATCCACTCAAGACACGACTGACAGCGTTGAATTTGTTGATATTGCTGTCGCGTCATATGCCATGAATTTTCCCATGAGTATGTTATTTGCGCAGGAGTTTTTTTTGGAATTTAGTCGTCTTAAATCGGCTTGGGGAAATCGTGATTATGGTTACATCGGTGCCTCTGTTGGTGCTTTGCTTTTAGCATTTTTGTGCACATTGGCGGGTATCAGTATTGCGGAAGACACCATCAACAACACAAATATTCCATTTGTAAACGCTTTAGGAGCCTCGGGAGTGGGGCTTTTTTCTTTCAATACTTTCAGCACTCGGTGGGTTGGTGGAATTTATCTTATTCTATTATTTACTAAACAGCTTAACAGGTGTTTCGGTCATTCGAATGACGTCTCTGAATTGCATCAGTTTACAATTGACTGTGATCGCTATCAGGGGTTGGAAGGTATAATGAGCCTGAGTCTTAGCAAAAAGGATCTGGTTAGTGATATAGAAAAACTCTATGCTGGGATGAATCAGTACAGTTATTTAGAAAAGAAAATAATGTTGCTGGACTCATGCCGATTCTCGCTTATTATTAGTGTCGTGCTGACTTATGGGTCATGGCAAACGCTACCAATGTGGTTCGAGAAGTCTCGTCAAGGTGGGTTGGACTTTGGTGGGTTTATGGCACAAGACAGTGTCGCTTGGTTTGGTATGGCGGCAAGCTTGTCTTTCTATTTGTCCTCTGCGATGCAATTTTTTAGTGACAATCTGTCATTTTATAATGGCATGGTGTCTATGCCTTCTGGCTTTGGTAAACCCGGTTCAGCCAAGCGCTGTGCTCAGTATGTTGGTTTAATTGCACTTTGTCATTATTGGGCTTACAAATCTGGTAAGGGCATGGAAACTGAAGCGGTTAATTTGATTAAAAATGGCTTTAGCCCTGAAAATCAGTCCTACTTGCATAATCCTATTGCTTTTTATTGTTTAAATCCGCAAGTCATGATGGATAATTGGTACTGGATATTTAACGTTATCGCAGGGAATGTGGTTAATGGTCGTGGTGCAACCAATTTTCTAAGAAAAATATTCTCCATGACGGGTCAAGGCCAGAAGCTAAAAAAAATTCAGGCGTCTATAGAAGAAGTGCTGAATCAGGTTAACCCAACACAGCCGCAGCTTGAAAAAATTGAGTCAATAAAACAGGCCATTCGAGAAGGTCATCAGGGTTTGTGTGGTGATTCGACTATAACCCAGTCTGTTGGTGGTGTGAATAAAGGACAATCTAATCCGGGCTAGGCTCGGCTCAGCATTATACCTGCTGATTCGACATTAGGTTGACTTATTTTATTGATGGCAGTAAATGAATGTAGACTAAATAGATTAGTGACATTGCTGTGAGTGAAATTGTCATACTGTGGGTGAAGTTGATTCCATTTTTCAAACAAGAGCTCAGGATAGGGAAGAAAAAAAGAGCTGGTATAATTAACCATAGAACTTTCATTGATAATGCAGCAATGCTTTGGTTGCTTTGTTTGTCGTAATAGAGCCAAATAAAACTGATTATGGATATCCAGGGTAATGCTGCTATGATGGCTGCAAATATCGAGTCTTTTTTGGCAAGTTCGGTGACGATCACGATCACGGTGCCTGAAATTAATGCGCGTATAATTAGTTCCATAATACTCCTTGGTTTCATTGAATTTATCATTTGATTGATTGGGCGTCAACTTGGTTATCGCTCATGTCGATACAGAGATTAAATAAAATGCTGCTGGAAAAGCTGATTGGTGAGTCTGGGATTGATGCTGTTTAGATAATATTGTGCTTTGAGTTTTTGCTTCTGAGCTGGGTTTAGGTCGCCTTTTTTTCGAATGTGCTGGCGTCTTCGTCTTACTAAATCATATAAGCTGATTCCTGCAGAGACCGATAAATTGAAAGAGTTGACCATGCCTTGCATTGGAATGGTGTAAGTTAAGTTAGCGTGTTGGATGCATTCTTTTGTTAGACCGTCTTTTTCATTTCCTAATATGATACACATGGGTTTTTCTATTGGGATTTCTTGCAGTGATGTTTTCGCATTTGTTATTGCTCCGACGAGTAACAAATCTGTTTTTTGTGATAAAAACTCTTGGAGTGATTTGTGATAGTGAATCTCGATCCAAGCGGCACTACCTTTGGTGATGTTTTTTGTGATGTCCTTTTTATTTGGTGGGGATATGATGTGAGTCGTAGAAAGGCCAAATGCTTCACAAGTTCGTAACGTGGCTAGTGCATTCTGTGGGATTTCTGGGTTTTCAACAGCAAGTTGTATAGATGTGATTCGTTGGTCCAAAGAGTTCTCGATCGTTTTTTTTCTACTGTCCAGAATAAAAGGATCAAGAGTCTCAATAATGTCCTCTGGTGTAATGTGTTCTAATATCTTTTGTGTGCTAAATTCTTTCATTTCTGCGATTGCTCTGATTAAGTTAATGGTTGTGTGTGGGTTTTGTGAATAAGCTCACTTGATTCAACCCCGCTTTTTTTAACACGCTAATTGCTTGTGCAACAGTTCCATATGCCACACTTTTATCTGCTTTTACAAAGGCGTTGGGCTGTGCTTTATTCGCTTTAACGTCTTTCGATACGAGTTGGAGTAACCTATCGAGACTAATTGACTGCGTTGGATTCTTGTTGATATTTGCAAAAGTGTGTCCTTGACTATCGATACTGACGATAATCGATGTTGCTTTGGGTGTAATTAGTGAACCTTGGGTTTGTGGTAATTTGACACGCATTCCTTGATTAAGTAGTGGTGCAGTAATCATGAATATGACAAGTAGCACTAGCATGACATCGATGTATGGAACTACGTTAATATCAGAGTGTAATTTTTTTAATTTGGGAGAGGAGCGTCGTCTTGTTTTCATGGTAGCCTTTATGATTCGAGATGGATTTCGCGATGAAGAATTTTAATGCAGTCGTCACCAAAATTTTCCATTTGGCCTGCAAGTAAGTCCAATTTATGTGTGAATCGATTGAATGCAATCACCGCGGGTATGGCAGCAAATAAACCGAATGCTGTTGCGATGAGGGCTTCTGAAATCCCGGGTGCGACCATGGCGATGGTTGCTTGATTGGAGCCGCTGAGAGACATGAATGAGCTCATGATACCCCATACAGTCCCAAACAACCCAATGTAGGGACTGACTGAGCCAACTGTGGCCAAGTAATTTAGATTTGATTCCAAGTCTTCAATAAGTTGATTGGCGCAAACACGCATGGCTCTTTCAATGTTTTCGATGCGTGATTCTGGTGGCATGTTGGGGTAGTTTTCCAGTCGTTTGTATTCACTGAACCCTGCTGCAAAAATACTTTCAAACGCGGAATGCTCTGATTTCTTTTGATATTGCTCAAAGATTTCTTCTAGATTTCCGCCGTTCCAAAAAAGCTTTTCAAATTGCTTGATGCTGCGGATCGTGTCTCGAAATAAGATAAAACGCTGAAATATGAATGCCCAAGATAAGATTGAAGCGGCAACTAGAATCAGTATGACCATTTTTACGACGGGTCCAGCAGTTGCAATTGAGTGCGTTATGGAAAGGTGATGTTCTGTCATTAAATAAGTTCCTTGATGGTTTCAGGCATTTTGATTGCTTTGCCTCGTTCATTTGTGGCGACAAGTAGTATTTTGCCATGGCAATAAACAGTTTCGTTGTTGATAGCCCTGATGGTTTGGTGAAACAATATGGTCGCTCTGGATTTGATTTCGGGTTCGCAGCTTACAAAGAATTGATCGTGAAGGCGGAGTGGTTGGCAGTAATCCAGTGTGGCAGATTTGATAATAAACAAGCAATTTTGTTCGACAAATGAAGTGAGTGTCAGGTTGTGAGATAGGAGCCATTCGGTTCGGGCTCGCTCAAAGAACTTCAAGTAATTGGCATGGTAGACTATTCCAAAAACGTCGGTATCTTCAGAGTAAACGTTGCACTTAATTGAAAATGGGGCGGTGTTCATACGGGCTCACTTTTTTTATCTTTGTGATCATGAGATTCTATCTTGATACCAAGGTGTTGGTATGCTTGTGGGCTGGCCACGCGTCCACGCGGTGTTCTATGTATAAAGCCGCGCTGAATCAGATACGGCTCAATCACGTCTTCAATAGTGCCTTTTTCTTCACTGATAGAGGCTGCTAATGATTCAATTCCAGCAGGCCCACCTTGGTAGCGTTCGATTAAACTGGTTAAGAGTTTGCGATCCATGATGTCTAAGCCTTCTGTGTCGACTTTTAGCATGTTGAGAGCGTCATTGGCAATTTGCTGTGTAATCAATCCGCTGTGCTTAACTTGAGCGAAATCACGTACTCGTCTTAATAGTCGGTTAGCGATACGGGGCGTTCCGCGTGAGCGTTTGGCAATTTCGGCTGCTCCTCCTTGTTCGGTCTGGGTGTCGAGTATGTCAGATGAACGTTTTATGATTTGAGTGAGGTCGTTATTGGAATAGAATTCAAGTCGTTGCGCGATACCAAATCTATCGCGTAAGGGGGATGTCAGTAAGCCCGCCCGTGTGGTTGCACCGACCAGTGTAAAGGGTGGGAGGTCCAGCTTAATTGATCTAGCGCTGGAGCCTTCTCCGATCATGATGTCAATTTGAAAATCTTCCATAGCGGGGTAGAGTATTTCTTCAATCGCGGGGTTCATTCGGTGTATTTCATCAATAAACAGTACATCGTGTTCACTGAGATTGGTGAGAATGGAAGCTAAGTCACCGGCTTTTTCGAGGATGGGGCCCGAGGTTTGCTTAAGGTTGACTCCCATTTCATGTGCAATGATATGAGCTAGTGTGGTTTTACCTAAGCCGGGAGGGCCGAATAGTAGTGTGTGATCCAGTGCCTCCTCTCGTTGTTTTGCGGCTTGAATAAAAATATGCAGCTGTTCGCGGACTGTGGGTTGTCCAATATACTCAGCTAGTATCTTGGGGCGAATTGACAGTTCAAGTTGTTCATCGTCAGTTGTGCTTTGTGCATCAATGAGTCGTTCCATGTGGTTACCCTTTATTTATTTGCTGTAATGCTAATCGTATGAGTTGCTCGCTAGCAAGGTCAGCTTGGTGTATTGATTGAACTGCTCGTTTTGCTTCTTGTGGTTTGTAGCCCAAAGCATTTAGTGCCCGTATGGCGTCCTCTAGCGCTTGCGAACTCTCAATGATTTGTTTCGGTGAATCGGTTGCCGTTACAAACTCGTCAATTTTATTCTGCATTTCAATAAGTAGTCGTTCTGCTGTCTTTTTTCCAACCCCAGGTATTCTAACGAGTGCATCAAGATTCTTGTTAATAATGTGTTGGGAGAAAGTGTGGTAGTCCATGCTTGATAATATTGCTAGAGCAAGCTTAGGTCCAATGCCATTAACTTTAATCAGGTATCTGAATAGCGCTCTTTCGTTTTGCGTGGTAAAACCAAATAGTGTGTGTTGGTCTTCGCGTATAACTAGGTGTGTTATTAATGTGATGGTGGAGTTGAGTTCTCCCATGGAATAAAATGCGTTCATTGGAGCGTGGACTTCATAGCCTATACCGTTAACATCGACAGTCAGGATGGGGGGAGTTTTTTGAATAATTTTACCGGTGATTTGACTGATCATGTTTCGTATCCTTACTTTATTGCTTGTTCTATTCTAGCTAAAATTCCTTGGTGGTGGCAATGACAAACTGCGCAGGCCAGTGCGTCAGCCGCATCAACTGGTGGCGTGGTATTTAATTTTAATAACATTTTGATCATTTGTTGGACTTGGGTTTTTCCCGCACGACCGATGCCTGCTGTGGTTTTTTTTATTTGTGTCGGTGAGTATTCATATATTGGTTTGTGTAAGCCAGCCACCGCCGTCAGTATGGCTCCACGTGCTTGGCCTAATTTAAGGGCTGATTGCGCGTTTTTGGCAAAGAAAACTTGCTCAATTGCTGCTTCAACGGGGGAATGCTCATTTATCACTGACTGTATTTCGCAAAATAGATGGTGGCATTTTTCAGCTAAATTTTTTCCCTGCACTTTAATGGTTCCGTGAGTAATATGCGAAATTATTTTTTTATCAAGACTGACTAGGCCGTAGCCAGTGAGTTGTGAGCCTGGATCTATGCCAAGTATAACTTTCATTAACCGTCCTTGTTTTAGTTTATTGTGTTTTTCAACCTCAATGCGTTTTTAGGTCAGTTGCTTTAGTATGTCGTCTGATATTTCAGCATTGTGATACACGTCTTGTACATCATCGCAGTCATCAAGCTTTTGTAAGAGTCGAAATAATTTTTCTGCATCCTCGAGTTCGATATTAATTTTGTTATCAGCGATGTAGGTGTTTTCCGCGCTATCTGGGGTGTGTCCATTATCTTTGAGTGCGTTATTGATGTTATTAAGTGCGCTCGGCTCGCAGAAAATGATAGCAGAGCCATCATCGTTAAACTCAACATCATCTGCGCCACTGTCAAGTGCGATATCTAGTATTTCTTCTTCTTTCACGTTACTGACTGTATTGATGCCTTTGAGTTTGAATTGGAATGCAACTGAGCCGGAGGTGCCTAGATTTCCTCCGTGTTTTGTAAAAGCGTGACGGACTTCGGCTGCGGTTCGGTTTCGATTGTCCGTTAGGCAATCGACTAAAATGGCAATACCCGCTGGGCCATAGCCTTCGTAGCGAATCTCTTGCATGCTACTGTCCTCTCCACCACCGGCGCCACGTTCTATCGCGCGTTTGATGGTGTCTTTTGGCATGTTTTCGCTTTTTGCTTTTTCAATAGCGAGTCTCAGACCGGGGTTGCTGGACAAATCATCACCACCTTTGGCAGCAACGGTTATTTGGTGGATGAGCTTTGTGAAAATTTTTGCTCTTTTTTTATCTTGAGCGCCTTTGCGGTGTTGTATATTGTGCCATTTACTGTGCCCAGCCATATTTTACTCCTATGCTAACAATTAACGTATGATAGCATATTGTCATTATAGATCCAGTGACTATAATATTGTGCATGGTGAGGCTCTGCGCGGCTGGTATACCAGGTGTTTTTACTGTTTTTCGAATAAATGGAGTGATTTAATGACTAAATTGGCAATGGTTACGGGTGCATCCAGAGGTCTTGGTAGAGAATATGCTATTCAGTTGGCCGAAAAAGGGTATGACTTGATACTGGTTGCTCGTTCATTAGATCGCTTGGAATCCGTGAAGCATCATTTGCAGAAGCAATTTTCAAATCGTATTGAGATTGAGCAAGCTGATTTGACAATTGAAGCCGATTTGAATCGATTGTTGCAACTTGTTCGTAATTCTGATCTGGATTTGCTGGTTAACAGCGCGGGTTTTGGTACTATTGGTTTGTTTGCACAAAATGATATCGAAAAGAGTATGAGTCTGGTGCGTTTGCAGGTAGATGCGGTGACGCGCTTGTGCTATGCTTGTTTGCCTAATATGTTAGAAAAAGACCACGGTGATATCATTAATGTGGGTTCTACTATTGCGTTTATGACTCAGCGATACAATGTCATTTATGCAGCGACTAAATATTATTTGATGGGCTTTGGCGCTTCTTTGCATCGAGAGCTCATGGGGAAAAATGTATTTGTGCAAACTTTATTGCCTGGTTTAACTCGAACCGATTTTTATGATACGCCAGAGTTGGCTCCCGCGAAGTTGTCGACTAAAATCCCCGAAAAGTTTTGGATGAAGCCTTGTTCTGTGGTGGCATCATCAATTAAGGCTATTAATTATCATAAAAAGTTTGTGGTCCCGGGTTGGCGAAATAAATTGTTCATATTGGTGTATCAATTCAGTGATTATTGGCAAATGTTAATGCGTGGATCGAGGAAAAAAACACTGAGATTTGAAAGATAAGGTTTTGTGGAGTTTTTTTTTGCAGAATGCCTTTTTCTATCTTATGGTGTGGTATTTGGTTTTCCCAATTCTGATTTAATAAATTGTAGAATAATAATAGCGATATAAATTACGGATAAGAATGCGATGGGCCATAAGAATACCGTTGCTAGCTCGATGCCGCTTACTAGTGATATGGCTAGAAAAATGAAAAATAAACCGGTGGTGATTGATTGAAAAGCGGTTTGAGGTCTGAATTTTGGTTTTGTTTGTGTGTTATGAATTAGCGTCATGGATGGTATTTTTCGTTTTTTCGAAAATAGGGTGACTAGCAGTATGAGGAAAGCCGTTGAGCAGAGAATAAGAGTTGTTGGTGATTGTATGGTGTTAGTTGTTAAGGTCTGCGGACTGATTTGATTTAGAATTGTTATGGCTGTCGGAAAAATAAGAAAGTAGCAAATGCTTTGTCTAATGTGGTATGGCTGCATTAATTTAGCAAAAAAAATGGTTAAAGTTGGCGTCCATAATAGCCACCATGCCAGTGTTATAAGTGCTTTTGTCGGCATGGTTCTGATTTTCATGAGTATCGCCATGGTGCTAAGTGCTGGTGGGTTCATGATTTTAATGAGCGCACACAAAAAGCCAAGTAGTAGCGCCGTTAAGACGCATAATACGATGTAGTAAAAGCAAAGTGGTGTTTTTTTTATTGTAGGGTGCTCAGTTGTGGTTGGTCTTTGAAAAGCGAGAAACAGTAATAGCAGTAGTGTTGAGCAGCTGATGTTCATGATACCCCAATTGGCTCTCAAGGGTTTGAGCTGTGGGAAAAAAACAGTCATAAAATGGATGCAAAAAAAACTGAGCGTGAAACTCACGGCAACGCAGTTCTGCATGGTGAAATGTTTATTTATGGCATTGTGAAAAAGTGGTTTGTCTTGAGAAAAGAGGATAAGATCGCTAAATTGCGTTTGCCTTTTTCTTTTGAGTTCCATTTTGTTTAATGCCATTGCTAGCAGGAGGCAGGTTGGCCAGGGGAACATGCCATGATGGAGTAAAGAAGTGAGTGATGTTGAGTAGGTTTGGGGTGTGAGTTTGCCGGAGATGCTGAGGCCGATGAGGGTTGTTCCAATAAACGTCAGCCACGCTAAGCACTGGACTACAAATAGGGTTATTATTTTTCGTAATGGCATATTTTCATGAATGTTATTTTTTTTCGGAAAGATGAAGGTCAGTATGCAGCATAGGGCTGAAAAAGTGTTTATATAAAAAACCAGCGTGAGGTACTGAGGTGCTAAAAAGTAAATTACCGTACTGAATGCGATAAAAGGTAGGCTAAATTTAAAAATAACCTGAGGGTTAGTTTGAAGTTTCTTCATGACGACTTCGAGCCAGTAGAATGTTTTTGGTTCTCTCTGAAATAAGCCCTGCTTGGAATTTTTTTTCAACGTCTACAGACAGTGGTTGACCATAGCGATGAACAAAATCGCGTGTTATTGCTGTGATGTTATCAGGGTTGGATTCAAGTATTTTGTCACGAACTTCTTCATTGAAAATAAGGTACTCGCGAAGAGCGACTCGCTTTCCGTCGACTGTTGGTACCAGTCTTTGAGATATGATGAGGCGCATGGTTTCAATGATGTCGATTGTTCGAGCGCTTTGCTCTTCTTTGGGGAATGAACCTACCAGACGACGAACAGTTTCAGCAACACCGTTGCTGTGTAGTGTGGTGTATACCGGGTGGCCGGTTAAGGCCGCTTCTACAACCGCGCTGATTGTTTCACTGTCTCGCGCCTCACCAACTAAAATCAGGCGCGGCTTTCTTCTCAATGCATTACGTACGCCAGCTGCGAAGCTTGGGAGGTGTTTGGGTATTTCAGATTGGCTTATGATTGCGGTTGGGGTTTCGATAGAGTCATAGACAAATTCAATTGGTGATTCGTAGGTGAGAACTTTGCGATGACTTTCTGGTTCTTCTGCTAGTTCTTTTATGATAGCAGCAAGTAGGGTGCTTTTACCTGAGCCGGTTGCACCCGTGACATAAACCACGCCATCTTGCGGTGCAATGGCGTCGATGATGGTGGGCTCTAAGTTTAGAGATGACAGTGATGGTGGAATTGTGGGTATGGTTCGCACCGTGATTTGAATGCCTTCGTGACCATCAACATAGCAGCCGACAGCATTGACTCTGTGTCGGTAGCGTTCATTACGGTTTGGTCTTACCTCGTAGTGTGTGTCTAAGTCCTCGCCACGTTGAATTTGTGTGGTTCCATTGGGTCCATAAATTGAATTAAGGAGATTGCCTACTTCTGAGTTTGTTAAACTTCTGTTGGTAATTTTGTGTAGGCGGCCATAAATTTCAGCAACAACGGGCTCGTTGGTCTGTATGGTGATATCGGATGCGTTTATTTGATTAGAGTAAACGAGCAGTCGGTTAATGTCGTCGTGCTCGAATCGATTGGGTTCGTTGTCAAATAGGTACGTTTCATCATTCATAGTCATGGCACCATGGAGTGTTAGTGAGTGCTGATCGCCCGCCATTGACGACTGTCTGGTTGCAGTTCGGCGCGTCCAGTGATGAGTTTAATATAGTCGTTAATGTTGATTTCATTAGCGTTACCAGTGATGCCTAGATCTTTGGTTACCACGCTTGGTTCGCTAACCATGCGTAGCGCAACGAGTCTTTGGTATAGAATCATGCCATCAATGTCGCGTTTTAGGCGGTTTAAGTTAACTTCAAACATCTCATTGGCTTGATTGATACCTTGTTTCCAGCCTTCTGTCAGGCTTTGATTCCACAGTGTGGCTTCGGTTTTATCCTGGGGTAACAAGATGTGTGCTGGTAAATCAGGTTTTTTGTAACTCATTATGAGGTAGTCGCGCCACGTGGGTGGAGTGGTGACAAACTTGGCTCGTTGTATGAGTCGATACGTTTTGGAGCTTCCTCTAATTGAGACATTGGAATTTTCTGACATTGAGTTATCTGATGTCTCAAGTACAGGTGGGAGTATGTTGTGTGGTAATAGTAGGCGATTAAAGTTGAAGATACTATCAAGTAAGTTACTTTGATTGTTTAGAATGTGGTTAATTTGTACTGATCGGTAAGCTAGTGCGCCTCTGGCGCCGAGTGAACTAGCTGTTTCTTGTATGGCCTGGCGTCTCATGGTTGACATTTGTCCGCTACCTTTAGGTAGTGTGCTAACATTCACGTAACCTATGTAAGCGCTAATTTTGGCTTGGCAGATGGAAGGTAGAGTGCAGCCTAAAACCAGTGTGAATGGCAGAATGAGTCGAGATTTTAACATTGTAATGCGTTTTTTTTTCACTAATGTTCCCTAGGTTTTTTTGTACTGAATTACAATCGTATTTGGATCGGTAAATGAGAATGTGCATTTATTAGCGACTTGGTACTGGATATTTTTCATCACATTAATAAGTGGCTGGTTCTTCATGTGCACATCAACCAGTATCGGTGTGGCAGGTGGTTTGCCTTCGGGTAAGATATCGTATTTAGTTAGAATCGCGATTTTTTTTATGATTTGCATCATTGGGCCGTTCCAATTGATGGTTTCTCTGCGTTTGAATGCCTTTGGTTCAATATTAAACTTAAATAGTTTTATACCACTGTTCTGCATTTTTAAATCCACCAGTCGATTCATTTCAGCGTCAACGGAGTTCGCGACTTGCAGTAAATTGCTTTGTACTTTCTTGTTCATGTCACCAAGAGGTATTCTGGTAGTCGGCACGTAGCTTACATCCAGTTGAACCAGTTTTTTGGATCTATTGGCGCCGCAGCTGGCAAGTAAAACGGTGAAGGGCAGTAGTAATAATAATTTTTTCATGATTATCTTCTTAAAGTCAAAATTAATAAAATCTATTTAATGATCAAACATCATTTCATTCTATATTAACATGTTTTATTTAACAATCATTGGTAGTCATTTATTTGTTTTGTGTTTTAATGGTTAAGATTATTTCCCTACTCAAGTGGTTTTTTACGTTTGAATGTATGGTGTGTGTAGGGATGGGTGTGTGTGATTGGCTTTTTTTGTTGCATCGTAGATTCGATCAGCTAGAATAGATTGAGTAGGTGTTCATTTTGTGGGTAACATGCCAATCATGGAGGGTGTTATGGATTCGAAATTAAGCGTTGCTTCGTGGCGTGACTCTGCTCGCGATTTGCGCTTTTTTATATTGCCGGGGCAAGCTGTACTGCCTATTTTTTTCGCGCTGCTGTTTCCTCACCTTTGGACGTGGATTCTGGCTTTAGTTGCAACAATTGGCTTTAGTGTTTTGCATCGTTTTGGATTCAAGCCTGTGGTTTTTTTGCGGCTGGTAAAATGCTTTATTGCTGGTAATGTCATTTCTTCAAGACCCTGGTGGGGGTGATGAATGCAGTTATTTAGATCACTAGAAATTATCGTGAAGTCGATGGGGGTTAAGTTTACTCTCAAAGGGTCTCAGATAGCAGATAAGGATTTGTTTTCACCGGTTGGATTGATGCCAGGTTTAGCTCGACGAGCGGATCAGTTGGCCTCCCTTTGCATGGGCTATGGCTTGGGGATTAAAATTGAGGATGAGGATCAGTCACTACTGGGCTATAAAGTGTCATTTGATGAGTTCACGCCTAACTCCTTACGTGTCTTTTGTATTATTGATATTTTGTATGAAATCGTAAAATTAAGCCCAACAAAAGGTGAAGTTTCGCTGGATGAGTTACTTTATGACTAGTTTTTTTATCAAAAAAAAAACTTGTAACTCACTGTAAATTCGTGTATAAATCTCCAAATTCAATGAGTTAAACAATATTTGTTTAAAAATAAGTCGGTATTACCGAAAAAATTAATACTAAGTTAAGATTCTTGTACTATACTGTGCTTATGGATGGTTGTATTCGCAGAATGGAGATAGCGAATTACTCACAAAAACAAAAGGATATGTATTACAAAGCGAAGGGTTTATAAGTGACTAAAGAAACAATTAAGCAAGTTCTGCTCAATGATGACGCTGAGGTTAATCAGAAGCTGATTAGATCTTCTAAGGCGTTTGAGAAGTTGGCGCGAACATACCGCCATGATATGGCGGCGGAAAAACAAGAACCAGAATTTTTGCGGGGTAATAAAGTATAGTGCGGATGCGCATTGTTCTTGAATAGTTGAGCGCAGGTTGTGTAAGCACTGCAGGTCAAAAGGAAAGGAGCTGAACATGGAGAAAATGGCTAAAGCGGGAGATTTTGTTAGTATGGGAGGCGTAAAACGCCCTGCTCCTGACCGTCAGTTGTTGTTGGATTTGATGGAGGCAGAAACTGAAAATATTTCTCAAATCGCGCATGAATTTCATCAGGCTGATCGTGATGATAAAAATGCTGCTATTCG
This sequence comes from uncultured Gammaproteobacteria bacterium, assembly GCA_902581285.1. Taxonomy (GTDB): domain Bacteria; phylum Pseudomonadota; class Gammaproteobacteria; order Coxiellales; family Coxiellaceae; genus CACHNP01. The sequence goes on from CACHNP010000008.1 coordinate 60,822, forward strand.
ATATTCTGAGTCCATCGTTGCGTCTGCAGATCGTGTGCTTTCGGCGGGGGATTGGGATACCTCGTTATTTTTAAAAACCATTGTAAAACCAATTAAGGAAATGAAGCACGATGCCGAGCATTTTTTGCGTAGCTCGCGAGCAGAGGTTGGTGATACAGCGGATTTGGTGATACCCGAACACCAAGTGATGCTCTATGTTTCGTTGTTTCAAACACGAGGTGATGATCTTCAGTTGTGGGAAAAACAAGTTCGGTCGTTGAATCGTTACATTGTCGGTCGCCCCATTTATTCTTCCGAAGATAATGTAAAAAAAGTTATCCGTTTGAAGCAAAACAGCTCTAATGAAGCATATGTTGTCTTGCTTGTTGATAAAAGGTTTGTTCAGAAGCCAAATGCATTTGAAGTTGAGCGTAAAGATCGCTATGGTAATAGTCTAGAGACTTTAAAGCCAGGTGTTTTGAAGTCTGAAAATATTATCAAGTTGGTTCATGACGGGGTTTCTTATCGATTTGTCGGTGGGCGTCTGGTTCAGGACTGATTGGCGGAGGGTTTCTCTGAATGAATGCTCAGCAGAATGGCCCCGATTACGGTGGTTTTTTACTGGTTTTAATGGTGCTAACTGTTGTTCCAATGTTGTTTTGGTGGTTGGCTAGGGCATACTTGATTATTCCTATTACCTGGCTGCGAATACAGGAATGTCACATTGGTGCTTTTT
>CACHNP010000009.1 GCA_902581285.1 uncultured Gammaproteobacteria bacterium
TGCTATTTTTTCCGACCCCAAAGGCTGTATCGTTGAAAAATTTGGTATTACGGGTGTACCTGTTACTTTGTTGGTCGATAGTAACGGTAGAATTCTTCAAGAGATAACCGGTGAAATCTCAAACGAGGACATCGAGGGCATCAAAGATTTACTAAAAAAAGTCCATTCATCACCCAACTGAGCTCATGCGCTATGGCTTTTAATCTTAGTGTGTCTTCTCTTCAATTTTTTATTTGGTTGTAACATTAGATTGTGACATATCCGCGTTGTTCTGTAGTGTCAAGCACGGTTGTTATAAATACTAAATAAATCAATCAGGCGGATTTAGATTCGAAAAAAAATCATAATATTAGACCTTTTTTATAAAAAAAGAGTGAATTTTTCAAGAAAAAAACATAGAAGCGGTTAATAATTATTTTCTTGCTTTTTGAAAATTATTTACTATATTTTGCCGGTATTAATAAATGGGGGTATGAATATGAGTAAAAGTAAAGTTCATGAAATTCGATGGGCAAGCGTTCTTGTCATGTCCGGAATATTCGGTACACTTGGAATTCACAGATTCTATATGGGTAAACCATTCACAGGGCTATTTTATCTTTTCACATTTGGTGTTTTTTTTATAGGTTACCTAATTGATTTTATCAGAATTATGTGTGTGGATGAATCTATTTTAAAAAAGAATCAAAAGTGGGTAGGAAAACCAATAGATTCAGTGAAAGTGTTACCAGATGGAAGTAAGAAAATGGTCCTCAATTATATTGGTATGATAGGGGCTTCATTTTATATGATAGATAGATTCTTTATGGGACCCAAACATCGTATTCCAGCAATAATAAAGGTTTCGACACTTGGTGGTTTTCTAGTGTGGTGGCTTGTGGATTTTATTAGGATACTTTCTAAGCGCACTTTTAATGACACTATTGAGTGGAAGAGTTAATTGCAGGTCCAATATAAGCATGACCACCTATTAGACGTGAGAGTTGGTTTTTTGTAAACACTTGGTTCGAGTTTTATGCTAGTAAATTGGTTTAAGCCACTTTGATCCTATGCGAAAAAAAGTATAGATGTAAGCTCAATTGAATTGAGTGGTTCATAGGATGACTATATATTTCATGTCAGACGGATCATTGTAATTACGTTAGGTACTATAATCATAGCTACCAATGGTAGTACTGTAGTTAGCTTTTGAATTGTTGAAGCAAATGATTTAATCCAACTTGATAATTAGGATATCGAAATTTAAATCGTAGCATCTCTTTTATCTTTGTATTACTAACGTGGCGATTATTGATATAAAAAGATTGCTGCATTGGTGTGAGTTTCGCTTGTTCGTACGGAACGTATTCTAAAGTGATATTATCGAGTAATTGAGCTGCATATTCCATAACTTCAGTATTATTGCACGGTTCATCGTCAGCGAGATTATAAATCTCGCCTGGTGTGGGGTGATCCCATGAGCAGCGTAAAGCACGTACGATATCAGTAACATGAATCCGAGAAAATACTTGACCTTGTTTGACTATCACTTTAGTGTCGCCGAGTTTAAGTTTGACTAAAGCATTACGATCAGGGCCATAAATTCCAGCTAAACGAAAAATATGAATGGGGAGTTGATGCTCTTGATATAACTCAAGCCATTGTTGCTCTGCCATCAAACGTCGCTGGGCGCGCGGCGTAGTCGGTAGGCATTGACTGGTTTCGTTAACCCAATCGCCATCATGATCACCATATACACTGGTAGCAGACAAATAGCCAATCCACTGTGTGTGTCGATGAGCGACTAGACTATTTTTGATATCGCTGAAAAAGGGGTCACCTTGATCAAATAGTGGGGGTGCGGATAATAAAATATAGTGGCTATTTTTTATGGCATCAATTAACTCCTGTTTTTGACTGATCAATTGAATGGGGCGCCCTTGCCATTGTTTGATCTTGTTATGATCGCGGGTAGTGACCATAACGGTATATTCTGCTGTAGATAAATGATGAGTGAGCGCCTGCGCACAATAACCAAAGCCTAATAGTAATAAATTTTTTTCAGTATTAGCCATGTGATTATTTTAACCCTAAACAATGGTCATTAAAAATATAAGTTAGCTCGTGTGGTGACGTTATTAGTTACTAATAAGACTAAATTGTGAGTGATGCAAATGATGATAGCGAGCGCAGCACACTGTAAATTTATCGCACAATGGCATCATGCCCCCTACTATCCAGAGCGTAAGGTAAGTTTTATAGTCAATATGTTGCTCGGTATAAAGAAACTGTAACTTGCCATAATAAGACAAAAATGGATAGCAAAGGAGGAGTATGATACCTGAGATGATGGTCTAAGTTCCTACATACAATAGTAACTCACTTTTCCAATGAAAAAATATGCACTGAAATAACGATACTAGCAGCTGAGAATTACTATAAATAGCTGATTCAACTTAAAAATACCCCTTGCGCCAAAAGCTTCTAGACAGCGGGCTTTTTTACGTTTATTATCATATTGTTATGATAAAATTTACCCGGCGGCTACAAAAAAAATGGCTAGGCCAAAATAGTCAATCCAATAGCGCTTACTTAAGAGCGCAAGTTGCTGTCGCACTCGGTCAAGTGATGGATGATAATCAGTCGCTTCGACAAGTTTTAAAACAACGAACAAAGCAATTTGACGATGCTCATGATGTCTCGTTGTTCAAAGAAATCATGTTTGGTACAACTCGGTGGTTTTTTCGACTTGAGGGCATATTAAATCAATCATTGCATAACCCACTAAAACCAAAACACCATGATATTAAATATCTTATTTGCTCTGGCTTATACCAGCTACTTGAAACCAATATAGCTCAACATGCCATCATTAATGAGACTGTTGAAGCAACCCGCTTACTGCAAAAGCCTTGGGCATCAAAACTTGTCAATAGAGTACTACGTCAGTTCGTGCGTAATAAGAACAAATCCCTCATTGAGATCAAAAAAAATCAAAACCAGTGGTATGCTTACCCAGAATGGCTATTAAAACAAATCCAGCAAGACTGGCCAGATCGTTGGGAAGACATTATTAACGCCTCCAACCAAAAACCACCATTATCACTGCGAATCAACCAACAGAAAACCTCCCCGCTGGGCTATGCATCACTACTAAAAGAAAATAATATTCCCTGTGAGCTGAATGAAAACTACCCCAACGCCGTCATTATAAAAAACCCCGTTCACGCACAAACACTGCCAGGCTTTGAACACGGCTTATTCAGTGTACAAGACCTTGCAGGCCAACTAGTTGCAACGTTACTTGACTGCCAAGAAGGGCAGACAATTCTCGACGCATGTGCAGCTCCTGGAAGCAAAACATGTCACATACTCGAAAACCAGCCGAAGATTAATCGTGTGGTGGCAATTGATATTGATGCAGAACGGCTGCTTCGAGTAAAAGAAAATATCATGCGTCTGGGTTTGCCCCAAGAACGACTCAAAATGGTTTTAGAAGATGCTTCTCACACGAAACAATGGTGGGACGGCATGGAGTTTGATCGCATTCTTTTAGATGCACCTTGCTCGGCAACCGGTGTTATCAGACGACATCCTGATATAAAAATATTACGACGCGAAACCGACATCGATACTCAATACCAAACGCAGTTAATTTTATTGAAATCACTTTGGCCACTACTTGCTAAAGGAGGCAAGCTACTTTACACCACGTGCTCTATTCTTAAACAAGAAAATGAAAAAGTGATTCAAGCATTTGCTCGTGAAAATAAATCAGTTCAAATCAAAAAAGTAGAGATACCCAACTCCCACCAAAGCAAATATGGTGCTCAATTGTTTCCCGCTGAAAATGATTCCGATGGTTTCTTTTTTTCGCTGTTAGTGAAGAAATAAAACAGCTAATAACGCCCGTCTTCCTGTCATCGTATCCTCATTTAAAAAAAAGTCGATGAATTTTATGATGCTGAAAAAACACGATCAACTAATAGGTTGACTTGTTGAGGATTCAGTCTTGGGTCAAGCGCACTCAAGTAAGCCCTATCAGGGCATAATTCGTGCTCGTGAATAATACACTCAGCGACAGTGTGGTGAAAGGTGGTTTCAAGATGAATGCCACTCAAATGAGCACCATAACGATGCAGTAACTCTCGCGTTACCCTTGTTTCTTGAGCAAGCTCATTGATTATTCTATACTTTTTTTCCAATGCATCCGTTCTGGTATTACCGTGCATGGGATCACTGAACCAATTCACGCTTAATTCAGCATCCATAATAGCGTTAATAATCGTCGGCAATGAACACGCTACATCACCCACCCCCATCCTTACTATTAGTGTCACCTTACCCTTCTTATTTCCAGGATTGATTGTTTTGATTACCTGAATTAACCGATCAGTATCAACGCATGCTGGCACTTTGATACCGATAGGGTTGCTAATCTGTGATAGATAATGAACGTGAGCATCACTTTCGAGGTTTCTCGCGCCTAACCAAAGAAAATGCGCACTGGTATTAACCCATTTCCGCTGATATTCCCTGGTTAGGCTTGTTTCATAATACAAAGAAAACGCCTCGTGACTGGTAAATAGTGAAGCAGACTGTGAAGCAAGCCCATCATAAGTAGTTTGAGCCGCCTCATAAGCACGCAGTAATCGTTTTGGATCAGGCTCACGCTCCAATGGTGATTCACCATTAATCAAATCGCCATGATATGCATATATTTTTCTTGATTGAAACGTTTCATATAGCTGAGTTCTCGGCTTTCCGTATTGCCCAGCTATGCGTCCAATGAGCGTGATAGGATGATTGAAATAAGACTGTAACGACTTCTTTATCTCATTTAACGCATGATACTTTTTTTCTATTATGTCGGGGCGTGCGTCAACAAGGCGCTCAGCACAGTCTCCAGCCTGGATGACAAAATTGCATCCGTTTGCGCAGTCCTCTAGAGCGGAAAGCAATTGATCAATCTCTTCTGTTGCAACCAAAGGTGGTGATTTTTTTAGACAGGCAACAACACTCTCGATGTCAGAGGATTGGGGATAAGGAGGGTGGCAATAAGACATCATCTCGCTGTCTAACTCCATTCTCTCCCCCTTTCACTGAATCAATATGCAAAATAATAAACACTATTTTTGTTGGCACCATGATACCACGTTCGATTACTGCACGCCAAAAAAATAAAAGCTCAATAAATCAGTTTCTTACAATAAATATGACAAGGTATCACGACGCTTTATCGCTGCCAAAACGTTGCTTGAGCTCTTCTACGGTCTCCGCCGGAATACGATTCACTAATATCCCGATTTCAATAATGGGGTGCCCAGCAGGAAAGAGCAGTCGATTTTGCGATCGAAGTTGTGACAATGACACCTCACCGGGCTTAAAATCCGCACCAAACAACCGCGCAATTTGATCACTGATATGAGGCACAAACGGGTGACTTGCCACCGCAAAAATAATCATCAAGTACAAGCACTGTCCCAAAATTAATCCGCATGCATTCAGATCCGTTTTTGCCACCTTCCACGGTTCTGCTGCGGAAATAAACACATTTCCAACACTATACAAACGGTTTAAATCTTGAATACACTGTCTAAACCGTAAGGCGCGACAATTACTTTCAAGTTGCTGCAAGATTTCATTCACAGAATGCCACACATCCTCCGGTAACGAGATATCGTGCCCCACATCAGGAACACGTAAATCAAAGTACTTTTTAACCAGAGTTGAGGCTCGATTCACAAAGTTACCCAAGCCACCAGCTAAGTCTTTGTTAACCGTGTTAGCAAAATCCTCGATAGTAAAACTGGAGTCTGCACTTTCTGGGGCAATACTCATCAAATAAAATCGCCAATAATCAGCCGGATAAAGTTCCAGTGCGGTGTCCGTGAAGATACCGTGCTGTTGTGAGGTGGAAAACTTACCGCCGTAATAATTCAGCCAGTTGAAGCCTTTAATCACATCGGCCAATTTGTAATCAGCGTTGGCGCCCAGTAACATCGACGGCCAAAACACGATATGAAATGGTAAGTTATCTTTAGCCATAAACTGTGTGTACTCAACTTCATCACTCTGAGTCCACCATGATTGCCACGCATCTGGCTGCCCCACGCTTTCAGCCCAGTCCTTGGTCATTGAAATATAGGCATTTGGTGCATCAAACCACACATAAAAAACTTTGTCGTCCATCCCCGCTTCGGGTACCGCAATCCCCCAACGTAAATCACGCGTAATACAGCGGTCATGCAAACCCTCTTGCATCCATTTTCGCGCAATCCCTTTAGCTTGTTTATCCCAATGGTCTTTCGAATCAATCCAAGCCGTCAATTTGGATTCCAATTTTGATAGCGCAATATACAAATGTCGCGTCTCGCGTAATTCCAATGGGCTATCTGCATTGAGTGTGGATTTGGGGTGTTTTAAGTCCGTTGGTTCCAATAATTTTCCGCAATTTTCACACTGATCACCGCGCGCTCGATCAAAACCACAATGCGGGCATTCGCCTGTGATGTATCGATCAGGCAAAAACCGATTGTCGGCTAGAGAAAAGAATTGTTGGGTATTTTTTTCGTAAATGTAGCCCTCTTCTTTGAGTTGCAAATACAATTGCTGGGTAATTTCATGGTTTGACGGCGCTGAACTACGACCAAAGTAATCGAAGTCCAAACCAAACTGACGATAAATCTCAGCCTGAGTTTCGTACATCGCCGCAGTAAACGTTTCGACTGACTGCCCTGCCTGCTGGGCTGCGATTTCGGCTGGAGCACCATGATCATCGGTCCCGCAAATACACAGCACCTCATGACCCTGTTGACGTAAAAAACGGGCATAGACATCCGCGGGTAACAACGACCCCACCAAGTTGCCGAGGTGTTTAACCCCATTGATATAGGGTAAGGCACTGGTAATAAGGTGCTTTTTCACAATAACTCCTAAGCTCTAACAATTCATTCCGCATCAAACGACCAATTATAAGGAGTCCTACCCAATCTAGCAACTGAAGTTCCCGAGTACAGCAGGCAAAAGGCAGGGGGCTAGATCAGCATCAGTGCGTTTACCAACATCATTTAAATTCATGATAACCCTCAGGCAACCAACAGTACCCGATAAGCCAAATAAAATCCGGGGAATAAAAACGGTTTATTGAGTAAGGATTAAACACAATGAAAACACAAGCAACCGTCGCATTGCCCTATTCAACCGGTAGTGTCTGCCAATGCGGAGGTAACAAATCCTGATCGGATAGTTTTTTAGTTTTAAACCACGGTTTCGGTGCTATCACTTGTTGTGCCTCATGCGTCGCAAGCCAAGCCGCCCACCAGCTAAACGAGCTATTGGCAATAATATGATGCTGCGCTGCCGACATTAACCCGAAGTCCGCCAACGCCGAATCCGTGGACACGTGAGTTTTGAGTTCAAGCCACTGAAACTCCTGCTCTACCCACTCAGGACAATTAGAAAAGAGATAAAAGTGCGGTTGCCCTAAACACGCTTGCATTTTCCGAATCGCCGCTTTGTAATAATTTATAGAGCACTCGGAGTAGATTTGTGTGTTCGTTTTGTGCAAATAATCACCGCGCCTGACATGTATCGCCACAGAGATGCTCTGCTGAATTGAAGTGAGTAAATCTTGATGGTTCTCCAAGATTGCGGGAGACAGTGATAGCAGATCTTGCAGTTCATCTTGGTACTGAGCAAAATACCGATACGACTGCCAATAACCACCCAGATAACTTCCCGCGGGTAAAGCCTCAAACTGAGGATCATAATGAAAATGCGACTCCCTGGCACAACACAGTGTGGGGTATTGCAGCGCTTTAGCGCGTAACCGAGTTATAACACCGCTCAGTCCTTTGCGTCGAATCAAACCGTGTTGATTTATGACATACTGTTTAAAAGGCAAATTAAATGCACGCAACCTTGGGACAGAGTGTGCTGGCTCATACTTGGAGTGATCGTAGTGGAGATAGAGATTTGCTCCCAACTTGCGCGATAAGGCATAACCGGCGCTAAACTGAAACAATTGATTACCCAAACCACCACGCAAACGAACCACGATAGGACCTAGCTCACCAGATTGATCCATGCTAATTCTCCTTACGCCCAATACGCACTGTCCGCTGTCAATGACTGCCCTGGCTCAGCATCTTTCTGATAAGCTAGCTCCGGATAAACGACATAGCCACGCAAAATGGGTTCATGCTTTCTAGACCATGGCGTCTTCACATCAACTCGCTTAGATGCCGCCAAGTTACCTAAGGCAACATCCGATGGTGCCGTCATGGGAAAAAATTGCGGAATTAATTGTTTCCAAGCTGAGCGATTGAATAAAACGGCGTGCGATTGAGACATCATCCATCTGGCTTTTACAAAAGAATGAAGTCCACATTTGTCTCGTTGTAACCACGCTTTCCGATTGCGACGATAGCAAACAGACGACACACCCAGATTAATAAAATCCCAAGGGTGATCACAATCCGCCATCAACGTGCTGAGTCTTGGCACAAACTGATCAACAAAGTTGCAATCGTCTTCAATCCAAAGGAAATTATCAAGATCGTTGTACTCCGCCAGTAAAAATGCTTTGTAAAGACTGAGGTAATGCCCAAAGATTCCCTTTCGACGCCACATTTCAGCATAAAAAGGCACGAAGGGAAGTGATTTATTAAAACCCGCGTGCATCAAACCAGCTTGCTGTAATTCAGAGAAAGGGTTTGACAAACAATTCGCATTGACCGCTGATAGGATATTACTGTCGGAAATACCAACTCCAGATTGAAAAACATCTTGCTGGCGCATCCGTTCTAGTCTCGCCGAATCGACCGGCCGATTAACAATAAAAAAATGATCAACAGGGCCAAATCCCTGTTTAACAAATTTACAACCTAATGCCGATGATGGCAAGGGCGCGTTATAAGGAAAGATAAAGGGGTCGTTTTGTATGGAAAAGCAGTTATCTTTAAACACAATTCGTGACATTTGGTCACCGTGCAAGAGGTTGTAGCGCTGCGAAGCCCTTTGCTGATACTTTTTTTTGCAATGCAAAATCACAGTATAAACTACAAACAAAGCAATTAGGCTAATCACACAAGCAACGACTTCATCCATCCAAAAACTCGATAATAAAGAAAATAGCACTGTACCAACGCACAAAAATAAATACAAGACAAAGCACGTAAGCCGCCATCAAATCTCTCGAATTCGTGAGGAAGAGGCTTTGATTTGCTTGAGTCTAGGTGTTAGTGTTTAATACGGTTACACAAAAGGCGACTTCTCTCATGGCAATTGATCATTATGTATACATATTAACCACCATCCCAAAACGGTTTCCCAGTTTAGCGAAGACTCTGGGCTCACTAATCACAGGGCATGTTGAAGCCATCGTTTTGAATTCCCCCAATGTGGTAGATAAAAATCATCATTGACTTAGAGGTATAGAAGATGTCGACAAAAAAAATAGTTATAACCGGTGGGGCTGGCTTTATTGGATCCCACTTAGCCGAGCTCTTGGTTTCCTTGAATTTCGACATTATTGTCATTGATAACTTATCCAGTGGATATTTACGCAATCTAGCTCACGTTAGAGAGTCCATTCATTTTATAGAGTCTCATGTAGAAGACTTCGACTTTTCACGTTTAGAAAATATTTCAGCGGTTGTGCATTTAGCTGCCCAGACTTCCGTTCCATACTCTATTAAAAATTATTACGATAGTTCAAAAGTCAATTTACTCTCCTCAACTAAAGTGATTGATTTCTGTAAAAATACAAACACTCCATTGGTTTATGCTACCAGCTCCGCTGTATATGGCGGCTTGGATTATGGGGATGATACCAAAAAAAAAGTGGAACTCATCAGTCCATATGCGGTTGATAAGTACGTCATGGAGCTTTATACAAAATGTGCTGCTGATTTGTATGGTTTATCCAGCATTGGATTGCGATTTTTTAATGTTTATGGGCCAAGGCAAGATCCCAACAGCCCATACTCAGGAGTAATTTCCATTTTTACCAATCAATTGATTAAAAATTTACCTATCACGGTAAATGGCGGATATCAGACACGTGATTTTGTCTATGTTAAAGACGTTTGTCATTGCATTTTGATGGCTTTACAAAAGGTAATGAAAGAGCCAATTTGTACTGTTGCCAATGTTTTGACAGGGCGATCAATTACCATTGATGAACTTCTTTTGATCTTGCAAAGTCTGATTCCTAATCAATCACAAGTGTCTCATGTCGATTTACCACCAGGTGATCCCGAAAAGTCTGGTGGCAGTATTAATAAGATGACTTCTCTTTTAGCGGTAAAACCTTCGGATATGGTTTCATTACAACAAGGACTTGAGGAGACCATACGTTATTTTAATAAAACAATGAAAAAGGTCGGCTCACAAAAAGTGTTATAATTAAACTCATTTATATTTGAACAGTATTTGATAATAAAGTAATGTGTTGATAAAATCTGTGTGTTATTTATAAAGCAAGTATGATAACATCTGTTTTTGCATTCGCAGATCAAATATTAGCAGCTCTGATGTGCGGTTTTGAGGGAGTGGAGCTCACCTAAAATGTTCAAAAATTATATTTTTTCTAATTTACAAGGTCGTTTAGATGGTTGTTGTTAAGATTTACGGTGGGCTTGGAAATCAGCTATTTCAGTATGCTACCGGTTATGCTTTATCACAACGCACCCACTCTCCCCTATTGATTGACACGCAATGGTATCGGTATAACACAAAAAATTGCCGGCCCTTTGACTTAAAACACTTTAATATTGTTGAAGAAAGCTACCCAAGTAAAAAGCAAAAAATCTATATAGACGAAGACTGTCACTTTTTTTTCAAGCTTTATTTGCGCTTAAAAAACACTCCTGCGATTCCGAAGTTTAGAGAAAAGTTTTTTCACTACGACAATAACTTTGAGAAAATTGATAGGAGCATATGCCTAGATGGGTATTGGCAGTCAGAAAAGTATTTTGCTGCTTATAAAGATGATTTGAGAGAAATTCTAACGCCAAAAAAAACTCTTAAAACTATTCACAGTGAACTCCTAAAAGAACTAAGCAGAGATAACTCCGTTGCCTTACATGTGAGAAGAGGCGATTATAATACCTTAGACGAAAATAAAACACTGTTTTACCTTTGCTCTATGGACTACTATAAAAGAGCCGTATCGTTTTTTAAAGATATCTACAAAGATCCCAAGTTTTTTATTTTTTCAGATGACCCTCTATGGGTGAAATCATCTTTTGATTGGCTTGAGCACAAAAGAATCATATCAGGCAATACAAATTTAGAGGATTTTTCTCTTATGAGAAAAGCAAATCATCAAATTATTGCGAATAGTACTTTCAGCTGGTGGGCAGCATGGCTTTGTCAAAGAGATAATCAAAAAGTCGTAGCGCCATCGTTGTGGTTTAAAGTAAAAGATAAAGATACAAAAGATCTGATACCGAAAGAGTGGCACACCTTATAAAGAATTTTGTAATAGGAAAATAAATGTTTAATTTTATAAAAAAAAAATTTAATGAAGACAACGTAACAGAAAGATACCTTAATCATAAAATAGAAAAAATCTATTATATTAATTTAGCTTACAGAGTTGATAGAAAAGCTCATATCGAAAAAGAAATAAAAAAAATAGATCCTGAATTGAGAAAAACTCAAGCAATAAAGGCAATTGAACATGAACAAGCCGGCATTGGCTGTTGCCTATCTCATATCAAAGTTTTAGAAGATGCAATTTATCATGATTATGAAAATATTATTGTTTTTGAAGATGATTTTTATTTCAGTGTTAAAACTGGATACTTTTTTGACTCCATAGATTATTTTTTTGAAAAATACCCAAATTATAATTTATGTATGATAAGCAGAAATCTAATCCGAAGAAAAAAATTATGTAAGAACGTATTCGAAGTGTTAGATGCTCAAACAACATCGGGGCTTCTTATAAATAATAGATTTTACAAACAATTAAAGAAAACCTTCGAAGAGGCTTATAAAGGTCTCATGTCAGGAAATAAGAGTATCGATGACGGTTATTATGGTGTTGGGAATATCTATGCACTAGACCAGTATTGGAAAAAACTTCAAGGCTCAAATAAAAAATTCTATACTTTTTCAAAGGCCTTAGGAAAACAAATACCCTCCTATAGTGATATAGAAAAAAAACACATGGATTACAAATGTTAACAAAGAGAGGGGGGGGTTGAGCCATAAAATTATTCTTATTATTTTAAATTGCTTTAAAAACTCTTACAAAAGAGAGCAACAAAGAAAACATTGGCTAAAAAAACCTCCTAAAAATATTCAATACTTTCACATTATAGGTAATAAAGATCAACAAGAAGATTGCATTAGCAATCAAATTTATTTTTATGTATACATGCTAACCGCCATCCCAAAACGGGTTCCCAGTTTGGCGAAGACTCTGGGCTCACTAAACACAGGGCATGTCGAAGCTATCGTTTTGAATTCCCCTAACGTGCATAAAAGAAAAGCGCCGTATCATATGTAATATTGAAAACAGACTATATAGTAAGACGCTGATGCTAATTTAAATTAAAGAAGCTGTGTTTACTCTTGGCAATTAAAATTAGAAAGGTACTAGTTATGAACTTCAAAAAAAAAGCCAACAAAAAAAGGGGGAACAATAAATTTTTTCCAGCATCATTTTGGTAATGCCAGAACACCCATAATTATCTACTTAAATAGCCAGTTATAAAAAGTGGTAATAACTAATTATCTACACTTATATACACATAAAAATAGATGCCATTGAAATGTGGTTTAATGAAATAAACATACAGAAAAGCTAAAATTTAATGAATTATAATTAGAAGTAAAAAAGAGTAATTATCAAAATATTTCATTTACTTATCTCATGTACCAATGATAAGAAATATAATCATAATCTTTATTTGTAATCAACGTATTTGAATTTATCCAGTTTAATTTTCGTATTTTAATTTCATTAACATGATTCTTAAGCATGTAATTAAAATATATTTCATATTCAGATGCTCCTGATAGTCTTTTTTTCTTAACAAACTTTAAAAAAACATTAAAGAATTTATCGTTATGATTATTTTCTATTTTACCTATAATTTCATCAACATACTTTGTCTCAAAAACCATATGATGGCATATTCCAGATTTTTTCTTATCAACTCTGACTAAACTCTTATCTAATTTAATCATATGCTTAAAATATGGTCTATGATATTCAGTTCCAAAATTATATAAACACTTATTATTTTCTACAAAAAAAGTAGGTTTTAGAAAAAAGGTGTCAGAATCGATAACTAAATATCTTTCTAAAATATCTGGAATCACTTTACCAGCATATAGCTTTAATAATTGTTGCAAATACCAACCATTTCTATCGTGTTTGCCATGAAACTGGCTAACAGTATCAATTGAAAATGGAAAAATTTTTTCATCTATAGTGATACAACCCTCAAAAGTTATCGTTGAATCATAACAAATTAAATAAATATTTCTGTATCCAATAATATTTTTTTTTGTGTATTCTAATTGTTTTTCAATAACCTGTTTATCATTTGGCCCAACAGGGATTACAATATCGAATGAATATTTCACAATTTCATTTGAAAGCTCTTTAACCATTATTTTTTATACCCAATTCTAATTAAAATACACGTCAATCGTGATATTTAATACTTAAACTAAGAAACTCGATGTTATTTATCGTAATTAGAATGACAAAAATATGCAAGAATTTTTTATAAGGCTCTTCATTAGAGTGAACCACTTACAAAGGGAGTGAACTGACTGTCATCGTCATACAAGAGGTGTCATGAGCATGCTCAAAAGGCGGAAATGGAGCAGTAAAAACAGTAGGATTGTAAATAAAATTGATCTTTTTGAAATTGCTTAACAAGATAACGTATAAAAGTACATATATTTTAATAATGCTGCCATACTTAAATAGTCGACTCTATTTGAAAAAATGTGATAGCAGAAATTTATCGATAATGGCGTTATTTAATGAATGAGAAAATACACGCACAATGGGAAAGGATAATTCATAGTATTTCAACAGGAACTGACTTTGTTAATATAGATTCAAAATAATTAATGGTTTGCTTTAATCCAGCTTGTAAATCAACAGAGGGCTTCCATCCTAGCTTATTATTTGCGAGTGAAATATCAGGTTTTCGCCTAATGGGGTCATTTTCAGGTAGAGGCAAAAAAGTCAGCTGCGAAGAAGAATTTGTTAATTCAATGATTTCTTTAGCCAAGTCTATCATTGTATATTCAACGGGGTTACCTAAGTTAACAGGCTCAGAGGCGTACTGACTATTCATTAAAAGTATCATACCATTGATTAAATCATCAACATAGCAAAATGACCGTGTTTGTGTACCATCTCCGTATATGGTGATTTCCTTATCCTGCAAAGCTTGTACAATAAAATTAGAAACCACTCTACCATCAGAAGGGTTCATGTTAGTCCCATAGTTATTAAATATTCTCATGACTCGAATATCCAGTTGGTGCTACCGTTGATAATCAAAGAAAAGAGTTTCAGCACAGCGTTTTCCTTCATCTTAACATGCCCTGGGGCCTAAAGGATTGACATTACCCCAATAGCTTTCAGGTTAAGGGTGAATGGCTGGATCACCATAAATTTCCGATGTTGATGCTTGTAGTATTTTTGCTTTCACTCGTTTTGCCAAACCGAGCATATTAATTGCACCCAGCACGCTAGTCTTAGTGGTTTGAACAGGATCATGTTGATAATGAATTGGCGATGCCGGGCAAGCTAAGTTGTATATCTCATCCACTTAAACATACAATGGAAATGTAATGTTATGTCGTATAAATTCAAAATTATTCAACTTCATTAATGAATGTATATTTTTCTTTGAGCCAGTGAAAAGGTTATCAACACATAAAACATCATGTCCTTCATGACACAATTTTTGGCATAAATGACTTCCTAAAAATCCGGCGCCACCGGTAACCAATATTTTTTTCATTTTATTATCCTTATGCCATTATTTCAATATTCATTATAGTTGAAGCTATAAACGATTGCCAATAATTAGATCTCATTTTATCCAGGCACTCGGATGTGAAAGAAGACTGGTATTTTAAATGCCAACGTTTTAAATTATCTTCCGTTACCTCATCCCATTCATCAACAATAACAACAGGTAAATTATGTTGTCGATAGATGGGGTCTAATGTGTTGCTTCGAACAATGGGAATGGTTTTTAAAATGATCGCTTCATAAGTGCGGTGGCAATCCATTCCAGTTCCACTAGGGGAAAGTTCGAAAGCATAGTTATCATGTTTTTTCCAGGTATTGATTAGTCTTTTTTTACTAAAATCATGTTTGTCATTACAAAAGTCAATAAAGGGTGAGTTAGATAATTTTTCAAGCATAATTGTTCTGTCGTCACGGTAACCCGATCGTGGATGATAGTGGCGTGTTTTATGCGCATTGCAAAATACACGCATAGGTTTATCTTTGTTTTGGGTCATATTTTGTGATATGGCTTCTAGTTCAGCGTGTGTTTTTGAAACTAGATAAATATCTTTGTGAGAGATTCCTATGGGGATCTGAGTTAACTTAGGGTGGGGTTGGTCAAACCAATTCTCACTAAAACAATGGGTGATTTTAGGATGATCAAGAAAATTAAAAAAATTACAGTTTGAGTAATCTGTACCTTCAGTAATATGATCAACGAGCAATAAAACGATATTAACTTGGGTAGTATCAAGAACAATAGGAAGTAAATGAATGAAATTAGGTTGACAAGCGATTTTTACATTATCTGAAAGTTTGTTTAACTTAGCATCCTGCAATAAAGCTGGGAAATCAAATTCTATCTGATAATCAGCTAAGTCACGAAATGTTTTATGGGTTAAAAAAGGATTTGAACAATTTTTTTGATTTATTTTTTATGGAAAACATAATCAGCGCCTCATTATTTAATTTTTTGTTGTGGTCGATTCTTATTAAAGCAATTCATTGAGAAAATGGCTTTTTTTAAACCCAATTTAAATGATTGAAACCAACAGTCAATATACAAACCAACAAGATTAAGTTTCAGTTCCAACTTTTTAATTAGTGACAACTGGTATTTTTTATGTTTATAAATTCTTCCTGTTCTCCATAAAGCTCCATAACACGCATTCATTTTTTGCCAATAAGAAGTATGCTTCGATAGACTGTCTTGTACTGAGCCATAACCCAAATCAATAATATTTTTTCCAGTCTCATCTTCAATGATATTCTGCTGAACATTGATAATAGGTAGAATTTCAATATGACCATCTTTTTCGCTTGAATAGGTTCCGGGTAATAAAGTGGATTCAGGTGGTTTTCCTAAAAATAAATTAATCGGCTCACCTAGTAACCCAGGTCCTGTTGGAACCAGTGGATCGGTTCCATAATAACCATTTTTAACATTGTTAATTACCTGAATTAATGCCAACTTTAAAATAGGATGTTTTTTTTGACTGCACATAAAAGCATTATAGCAATAGAAATTTCCCGCTCGAAATGATTCTTCTATATCACGTGCAACCATAAAGCCGGGTTGATTAATAACAATGTCATCGAGTGATACCAGTGCCGTCATTTTAATGTCCATATAAACACCACCATAATGATACAAAACACAATAGCGCCATAAGTCCGCTTTGTAAGCACCTGGAATTAGGATGTCATAAGCGGCTAGTACATCAGAGTCAAAATGTTTTTTTATAAATTCACGGCACATTTCATCACTAAAAAAACAATAATGCCAATCGGGGTTATCTTGTTGCATTTTTTGAACCCGCTCATAAACCAGAGGTGATACCTCATGAGAACGCCAGGTTTGAAAAATATAGCGCGGTATCGTGTCAGCATTAGTAGAGGCAATACAATCATCTAAGTCTTGTAAGGTTTTTTGGTTTAACAAAGGCATATTATTTACCCGTGTTTATTGATTGAAATGGATTGGTTAATTTTAACCAGCAGCGCATTAGAATATCACCTGCGACACAGTTATAGTAGTACCAACGAAAGGATCTAAATTGTTTTCTTAAATATTTTTTTTGTTGGTTGTTATGTTGTTTATGGTAGATGTTGGCACACATCCAGAGTATGCTATAGTGAGCTTGGTGAGTCCGCTTTGTTTTCTTAAGTGATTTATACAACTGGTAGTGCATAAAACCGGTTTGAAATTCCATTTTCAAGAACTGGTAAACTTTCAGGCCGGCGTTATTTAAGCTGTCCTGCACCTGCCCATAACCTAAATCTATAATACTGTTTCCTGAACTATCTTTGATACAATTTTCTTCAAAGTCTGCAACGGGAAAAATAGTGTAAAACTCACCATTATGCTTTTTAACCCCTGGTGAAATAGTATTATTCTCCGGTAAATTTAACGAAGAATTAATTGCTCTTCCGAGTAAACCGGGCCCTGTTGGTAATAAAGCATCGGATCCATAATAGCCATTTCTAACATTATAGACAATGAGCTCTATCGCTTTTTTTAAAAAGCAATGATCTACTCGCGAAGCAAGATAACCACAAATAATATAAAAATCACCCGCAAATCCTTCAAGGTAACGATCTCTGCTTGCGATAAATGCTGATGAGGAATCCAAAATTTGATTAATTTTTATAAGTGGCATGCACTTCATATCAAGGTAAAATCCACCAAACTTACTTAGAATACAAAATTGCCATAAATCAACCTTATAGGAGCCCGGTATAAGGTTATCATAAGCAGAAAGCACACTTTCATCAAAGTGCTTTTGAATAAATTCTCTTCTTAAGTTTTTATTAAAAAAATAATAGTTCCATTCGGGGTTGTCTTGAGTCATTTTCTGAACACGATCGAACACTATTTGAGGAACCTCTTCTGTCTCCCAAGTCTGAAAAATATTCTTAGGGATTAACGAATCAGCTGAACTTTTATTGATACTATTTTCGATCTCATCTAAAGTTTTTACCTCAAGAACCCTCATCTCTTCCATTTTCTCACTCCCTGTCATTTGGTGCTCGTCTACGCTGCAAAAAGAAAAGAACCGCACACTGCATCAACAGCAGTATCACTAAAACTCGATTAAAGGGGTTTGCTCCGATCGAGCCCGGTGCCCATGCCCACAAATGTGCCATGCCCATTCCCCAAAAAAAGAACACCCATGCCGTGTGCAAGCCAGCCCCAAATGCAATTCGAGATTGAAACCAACACTTCGCTTGCGCTAACAACAACCCCATGGCAAACAACGGCAAATACCAGTGAGGATGAAAATGCAAACACGCAAACATCATAGCAGAAAACAACACCGCCACCCAGGCTTTTTGACTGCTGTTGTATGCTTCAGAAAACAAAAAGCCCCGAAAAAATAATTCTTCCACTAGCACAAACCCGATCGCTCCCAACAACCAAGACAATTCGCTACCCATGAGTGAAAAACCAACCTGGTTATGATGATTCCAGTGAACCGAGTGAATGATAATGAAGTAGCTCATGTAAGCCAAGACGCCACACAAACCAACAGCAAAACCCAACCCCCATTCTTTTGCTGCTCGTTTGTTAAGTTCCAGTCCATACGCTCGAAACGGGTGCGCTTGTTGTTGCGCCAACCGTCCCCAACCGTACAATAAAATCAGAGCAGCAGGGTACAGCACACAAAATGAATACGATCGCCCCATGTTAATCCAATAATGCGTGCCCGTTGTGGCTAAATTCCAACCAACTTTAGGTAACATCAACAGCACAGCGACCGCAATAAAACACAGCAGGCGCACCAGTATATTTTGCCGATGGATCCACCTTAATTCTGTATCACGCATATCACACCTGAATAAAACACAATCAGCCCACACAAAGGCCGCGCCACATTAAAATACACGAAAGTATACCTAAGGTCCTGGGACAACGCCAGTTAATACCCGTTTACCTACGAGTGATAGATTAAAGTCCAATCATTCATTGGCTTTCGCCCCTGATAAATCCGTGTATCAGAATGACTCAACCCGCGTCGATGCTTCTTACCCTGCACCCAAGCGTAACTACCGTGAGCTAAATCCGCGACCCGAGCCACCCTAGCCCCAACCACATAAGAGTAAAAAGCAAGCACAATTAATTGCTTGTCCGCTACAGTGGAGTGCTCGGGACTGATCACAAATTCCACCGGATGATGTCTAACAACGGAAGACACCGCCGTTTGCTGTGCAAGCTGACGCACCGCTGGTGTTCTATCATCTAACATGCCCATCTGCACCAAACCGCACAAAGCCAACCAAGGCCCCACCATAAACAAGACCACCGACCGTAAATTGGATTTTTGTTGACTGATAAACAACCATGGAAGTGTCAATAACAAGAGTAAAACCAAGTATGAATGGGTGTCAGAGCCGCCCGACAGATTAACCCGATGCGTCAAGGAGCCCAGTATGAACAACAACGCCGCTGCAACAAGCACCACGGCAGTTACTTTCAGTGACACAAAGAAGCCGCGTCCCGCATTTTCGTCCATGGCCAGCCGCGACAAGAAAAGTGCCGCAGCCATAGCAATGAATGGTAACATTTGTATCGGGTAATAAGGCGTCTTGGTCTTGAAGATCAATAAAAAAGTGAGCACGAGCAATGGGTAAAAACACAAAAAGTATCGCCCACGCGGTTGCACAGTCTTTCGCAGTGCCGCAACCCAGCCAAAAATAGCCACCAGTGGCCAAGGAAAGGCGTTAGCCGGAATGTTCCAAAAATAAAACCCCGCACCGTGCCCACCAAAAACCGTCTTAGCAGGGCCACTCTTAGCGCCATGGGAGAGCCACAGTAACTTGCTCCACAACGGTGACACGGTTTCCCAACCATACAACTGAACCGCACGCCCCAACCAAAGCGCGATTAAAGCCACGCCCAGCAACAAGCCACCCCACACACGCCAAGAAAATAATAAGCGACGTCGATACAGCAACACGTAGGGAGCAAGAGCAAACATCGGCACCGCCACCATGAAGCCTTTAATAAAAAACGCCAAACTCAAAGCAATCCCAATGAGCCACGACCACACCCAATGCGAGCTTTCATCCGTCTTCAAAATAGCGAACACACACAACAATTCCGCAGCCAATAACGGAATGTCTTGCCCTGCGTAATGCGTGTAATTTAACCATAATGGTGTTGAAGCTAAAATAACCGCACTAAACGTGGCAAACAAGGCGGGGGGCAACTTAAGATCATCAGCGAGGCGAGTGGCTATTTTATAGGTTAAAAGCAACGTCAAACCAGCGGCGAGTAACACCGGTAAGCGCGCAGCAAACACACTCACACCAAATAATTTAAAGCTAATCGCGATCATCCACTGCAGCCCAATACTGCGATCAAACACAAAATGACCAAATGCCTGCGGCACTAACCATTGATGATTTTGTAAAATCCACCTAGCTTGTAAGGCATAGTAGCCCTCATCATAAGCGGTTAAGCTGCGTTGCGTGATAGCAAACAATAGCGGAATTAAAAAAATTGACCAAAAGAACAGCCTGATCCAACCCGCAGCTGGATCCACCTGCAATCCAGGATGCGATGACACGCGACGCATACACTCTCCTCACACTTGATATGACTGGTAAAATACCCAGCGATGCAGTGTAACAAAAGGCCTAAACCTGATGCAAATTGATACTTTTTTTATCAAAAAGAGCACAGCGCCTGTGGATAACACACCAAAAACCCGACACATAAAAGCAAGATAACTGTGGATCGAACACCGGTTATGCACAAGCCTCGAACGCGGCCACTTTTTTATCCCCACTGACCCTGTGCAACAACACAGCACAACCCACCGGTTACTCACCGACAAAAAAGCAAAACAATCAATTAGATAAACCACTTACTAACAGGCAAAGGCGCCCTTAATAACAATAACAATTCTTATATATTAGTTTTATTATATATTAGTAAACAGAAGCACAGAGAGAATGACACACCGAAGCGCTCTCGTACTCATGGTTGAGTGAACCCGGATGCCAATCAAACTAGAAAATTAACGAGTAAGATTACTACGAAAAAAATGAGCAATAAAAAACCAAAGTGTTCAATTATGGTGCATGGCAGTGGCTTGACTGCTATGTGGCTGTGTATAACCCCCAATTTTAATGTCCACAAAACAGGGGATAACTGGTGACAAAAATAAAGTTACTCACAGCCTCAAAAAAAAAAGAAAAACTATCCCCATTAACGCTGGTAAAAAACACAACAGCATCCCGCGGTTATCCAGGGGTTTAAGACTATTAAAATCATAATCTTAAGGTGGTTTTCCACAGGCAAAGGCGCCCTTAATAACAATAACTAATCTTATATATAATTTTATTAATATATAGAAAACGAAATCGCGTGAAGAAAGCATGCGGTTGAACCGTGAATCGAAATAAAACGTTGACAAGATCATGTGGCTTAATTAATATCGTCGTCTGAATTAGATTATAAGAGATCGAAAATGAAAAGAACTTACCAACCCAGCAAAATTAAACGTAAAAGAACGCATGGTTTCAGAGCCAGAATGAGCACCGTTGGTGGTCGTGCGGTTATCCGTCGTCGTAGACGCAAAGGCAGAAAAGTACTCAGTGCTTAAAAAGTATCATTTTAATAAATGGTTACGCATACGAAAAGCAGCAGAATTTCGTGCGGTCAAAGACGCGGACAGACGAGTTAGAGACCGCTTCTTCATTATTAACGCAAAAAAAATTCATTTAACCACCCCGCGTCTCGGGGTGATCATCAGTAAAAGAAGTATTCCAAACGCGGTTAGGCGTAATCAGGTTCGTCGATTAATCAAAGAGTGGTTTAGGTTAAAACAACACACCTTGCCCCTAGTCGATATTGTTGTCATTGCGACGTATGCTTGTCGAGATACGCCATCTCAGGATCTTAGAGAATGTTTAGACAAATTAGAGCAAAAATTGATAAATTATTGCAAATCATTGCGATAGGCAGTATAAGGGGATATCAAACCGTACTGAGTCCGTGGTTAGGGAATCGATGTCGTTTTTCACCCAGCTGCTCGCAGTATGCAATTGAGGCAATAAGAAATCGTGGTTTTCTTATTGGCTTTGGTTTTATGGTCTGGCGCTTATTACGATGCCACCCATGGTGTGATGGTGGAATCGATCCGGCGCCAAGCAGTAAAGAGGTTAAAAAATAAAATGGATATCAAACGAATTGGTTTAATGGCAGCAACGGCTGCGGTTGGTTTTACTTTGTGGATCAAGTGGAATCATGAGCACGATGCTAAAGTCGCTGCTGCGGCTCAACAGGCCGCGGTGCCGGTTCACGCAAGTCACCATGCCTCACCTGGCAATCATCATTCGCTAAGCAAGCAACACAGCGACAAACCAAGCACTGCCAACCTTCACCCAATCCATATCAAAACGGATGTGCTAGATATCTCGATAGACCCACGTTCTGCGACCGTGAGCTCGGCTAAGCTGCTCAAGTATTACACCGCAGTGGGCGAAGCAAAGTCGCCAATGAGTATTTTATCACCTCGCAGCGCGACCTCGAATCAGCAATACGTACTCACAAACAAATTGTATCAGAATGGCGCTCCTCTTGGGGTCAAGTACACGGCAGCTCAGTCGGAGTATGTGATGAAACCGAGTCAGAAGACCATGGTGGTTGACTTAACAGCGCGTCACAACGGGTTGGTAATCGATAAAAAGTTCACTTTTACGCGAGGTAAGTACTCGGTTGATGTTAAGACATCGGTCGCTAATAACAGTAAATCGACGGTTAATTTACAGCAAGGTTACGGTATCGTGCGATCTCAACCAAAAACAGATCGTCTTCATTTCAATGGTGCGTCCTACTCTGCCGGAAGTGAGGATTATACCAAGTTGAGCTACAGTAAGATGGATAAAAATAATCTCAACCTGAATACCAACTCTGGCTGGGTTGCAATGCAACAACACTATTTTTTGAGCACCTGGATTCCCCCACAGAAGCAGTCGCAACAGTTCTACACTAAAGTAGACACAAAAGACGGTCAGAACTATACCATTGGGTCGATGCTAAACTTTAGCCTGACTCCGAATCAAACCCTATCTCGACATGCGACTTTCTACGTCGGGCCAGAAAACACCGACGTGCTGGCAGGTTTAGCGCCTCACTTGGAGCGGACGGTTGATTATGGTTGGTTTTCCTCAATTTCGTCGTTTATTTTCGAAATTATGAAGCGTATCCACATGGTGGTGGGTAACTGGGGTTGGACTATTGTACTGATCACACTCTTGATTCGTGTTTTGTTGTATTACCCCTCAGCCAAAAGTTATCAGTCAATGGCGAGAATGCGCGAGTTGCAACCCAAAATCAAAATTCTACAGGATCGTCACAAAGAAGATCGTCAGACGTTAAGTCAAGAAATGATGAAGTTGTATCGAACTGAAAAAGTGAATCCATTGGGAGGGTGCTTGCCATTATTGATTCAGTTTCCAATTCTTATTGCGCTGTATCATTTACTGGGTGCGTCGGTTGAGTTGCGTCAGGCGCCATTTATCTTTTGGATTCATGACTTGTCGGTGAAAGATCCGTTCTTTATTTTACCGATACTCATGGGCTTGACTATGTTTGCTCAACAAAAATTGAATCCACCGCCACCCGATCCCACGCAGGCTCGCGTGATGATGTTGTTACCATTGGTGATGACGGTGTTCTTTTTACACTTTGCTGCCGGCTTAACCTTATACTGGTTAACCAATAACGTGCTGTCTTTCGCACAGCAAGCATACATCATGAAGAGCTTTAACCCAAAAGAGGCAGATAAAAAACTGCGTTATAAAAAAAGAGCCAAGCGACGCGCATAATTTAAGCATGGTGTTTGAGTGACTACCTCGAGTTTTTGTGACCGCGGTGCTAGAGACAACGTTTTATGAAAGGCCATAACGATACCATTGCAGCCATAGTGACGCCTCCAGGCAAAGGTGGTGTAGGAATTATCCGAGCTTCGGGTGCGGATGTTGAGCAAATTGCTTGTGCGATACTGGGTGAATTGCCACCAGCACGTCGAGCTCATTTTACCGAATTTATGCGTGCAGATGGCACTGTGATTGATCATGGATTAGCTATCTATTTCATCGCGCCAAACTCCTTTACCGGTGAAAACGTACTAGAGCTGCAAGGGCATGGTGGACCTGTGGTGTGTCAGCAAGTGTTAAATGCGGTTTGTGCTGCTGGTGCACGTTTAGCTCAGCCAGGTGAGTTTACGGAACGTGCGTTTCATCATGGTAAATTGGACTTGGCACAAGCAGAAGCGGTGGCCGATTTGATTGAGGCCAGCAGTGAGCAAGCTGCAACGAGTGCCATGCAATCGTTGCAAGGCGCGTTTTCCGATGAAGTGAACTTGTTACGTCGCCAGTTAATTGAACTGCAAATGTTTGTTGAAGCTGCGATTGATTTTCCGGATGAGGATATTGAGTTCATTCAGTCGAATCAGGTCGTGGAACGCTTGACCCATATTCAACAACAGTGTCAAAAAACGGTTGCTGCCGCACAGCAAGGGGTTATTTTACGTGATGGTATGACGGTGGTTATCGCAGGACGCCCCAATGCCGGTAAGTCCAGTTTGTTAAATGCGTTATCGGGTCGAGATAGCGCTATCGTGACGGATATTGCAGGAACCACTCGAGACGTATTACGAGAGTACATTGAAATTGATGGCATGCCGTTGCACGTGGTTGATACCGCAGGCTTGCGTGAGACCACAGATAAAGTGGAGCAAGAAGGGGTTAAGCGTGCGCGCGCGGAGCTAGAGCAGGCGGATGTGATATTACTGATTGTGGATGCGAGTGATACTAATCCGGATAAAATTGATGAGCTGTGTAGCGAAACCATGTCATTACTATCAAAACGTGTACCGGTGTTGTGGGTCATGAATAAGATTGACTTAGTGCCGGAACCCAGATCAACAAAAGAAGACACGCTGATGATATCGGCTAAAACCGGTGATGGTTTAGTGATGTTGCGTGATCGCTTAAAACAGGTGGCAGGTTACCGTGCAGGCGAGGGACGTTTTATGGCGCGAGCCCGTCATCTGCAGGCATTAACTGAGGCCGAGCAAGCGATTGATGAAGGTCTGGAACAGCTGCGTTTGCATCAGGCCAGTGAATTATTAGCAGAAGATATTCGCATGGCACATCAAGCGTTGGGAAAAATCACGGGTGAATTTTCTAATGACGATTTATTGGGTGAGATCTTTTCTTCGTTTTGTATTGGTAAATGAAATTAGCTGTAATGATTTTAGTTTGAATTTTATTTAAGGATTTAAATTAGGGAGGATGAACTTGCTATGACCTATGAATTATTGAGTCGACAAGACGTTGATGTTGTGTCAGTGGAAACAGAGCACCGTCAGCAGTTAACTTTTTCTACTTTGTTATATAAATATCGACTCTTCACCGGCGTTTGGAGTCAAAAGCAACAAAGTCAATTATTAGAGTTAGGAGACGCGGTATCGGTGGTGTTATACGATCCGGGGCGTGATTCGGTGGTTCTGGTGGAACAATTTCGTCCTGGAGCGATCCAAAGCCACAATCCTTGGTTGCTAGAATTAGTCGGTGGTGTGGTTGAAGAGAATGAAGCGATTACTGCGGTTGCTGCTCGTGAAGTGAATGAAGAAACAGGATTGCTTATTGCTCAGCCTGAATTGGTGTATCAGTATTATAGTACTCCGGGAGTGTCGACAGAAAAGGTGAGTTTACTTTATGCTGAGTGTGATAGCTATCAAGTGAGTCATTTCGCCGGCCTGGAAAGTGAAGGCGAAGACATTCGCGTTCATGTCGTTACGCGCAAGCAAGTTATTCAATGGTTACATGAACGAATATTACGTGAAGTCAATACGATTTTAGGGCTGCAATGGTTGTGTTATCAGTGTTTGTCAAATAAGATCAGATGAACCTAATAGACATGCAGTAGAAATGAGACGTGATTCTTAATTACATGCGTTAGCTCAACAAAATGGTCAATTAGAGCAATTGACTATACTTTAATAACGCATCGGCATTGAGTCAGTGTCAATTGGCTTCACACTTCAGATGTCAAGTAACACACTGCCGGGTTGACTTATGCAAGTTATTACACATTGCTTAAAAGTCTAAGGAATTTATCCTCCTTATCCTCATTTTCCTCATCCTCATTAGCACCAGGGGCAACAACTTCAGTATCTGTTTCGTCTTGATTCTCGTCACGGGAAGACAAAGTATTATAATTCATTGAATGGGTGTCTTGCGAAGACAGAGACTGAGATCGAGGCTGACACATCGCTTTTACAAATAGGCACAACATAACCATCAACGCAACCCACATGAGTAATTGTGCAACACTTACAAAAAATTGCTCTGTAGGTTCCAAACAATCATTACCAATGTTATCAAAAAAAGCATCTCCACACATATCATCCATGGAAGAGTCCTCATCTGAAGCAATGACAACATTACCGCATTGTAGAAGCGGATATGAGTTTGGTAAGCACGCCCCGTTGTTAAATTCAGTAGGACTTAGTTGCCTGAATTTTATGTCTATAATACAGTTCTTTGGTAGGAGATCGAGAATTTTCTTCATGTAAGATTCTGGAGCAAACACACAGGCTCGACTTCCTAGGCTTTCACTCGTGACTGAAATGACACAGTTGTTTTGTTGAGTGGAGCCAGACCTAGACTTTAAATCAATAATACATTGTTTGGCGTTAATCGTGTTTTGAGTTAAAAGATTAGTAAGGTTATATAGTACGCTTGATTTCATGGTTAGATGCCTTCCTTTGTTAAAATTTTTCGAATGATTAATTTACTGTATATAATAAAATAAAAATATTAAAATAATATTAATTTTAGACTTTATATAAAAATAACAGTAATCGTTTTTTTGTTTTTAGACCAGTCTAGAGGACTAGAACCTGAATTGACGGCTCTTTCGTTACTGTAGTTTGTAACTTTAATTCTGTCTTGAGGAATTTTATGAGTCATTAAATAAGCCTTGATAGCATTTACTCTTTTTCCTCCTGGAACTAAATTGTTTTCTCTCATACCTCTTTCATCGGCATGACCTTCTACAACTATCTTTACATCAGAATTAATTTCTAACAAAGTGGCTTGTACTGTTAAAGTTTCTCTGGAAGCAGCTGTTAATACAGATGTGTTGGTTTCAAAGAAGACCCTATATTTAAATTTTTCATTGGATGGAGACGAGAGTGACCAAAATCTGTTTTGAACTTCATGTTCTAAATTCTTAATGGTCTCCTTTCCTATATGTACATCGTTTTGCGTTGGTAAGTAGAAATTAATACTTTGTTACTTACAAAGACTATATCCTGTGTCGTTATTTGTGCTTGATTATTTTGGTCTAAGAGAGTTTATTATCGTTTCTATGTCTTCCTTCATAGCCTGATTATCATGTGGTACTAATTCCTCTTTTATCTTCATTAGAGTGTCTGCTGCCTCCACAATCGAAGAAAAATCTCCAAGTTGTTTCATTCTGATCAGTTAGTAAATTTTAGTGACGCTAGGCGTTTTTCGTATTTATCCCTGGGTTAAAATCCCTGCTTCTTACTAAGGATGTATCATTTTCGGTGTTTAACCCCAAAGACAGTGAGGGAAACTTCTACTATCATAGCCCTAAAATAATATTAAAACAGACGATTAAGAATGGTTCGAAGTATAGTAGCTTATCATACTGGAAAAATACAATAATCACTTTAAGTCATGATCCATTCTATTTGACTGTGTGATATCGATTTATATCGGGGGTGAGTGATGAGAACACTAGCAGAGCTAGAGACGATACAGCAGCAATTGATTGATGCAGTAAAAACCATGGTCGTGGAAAATGTGTTACGGATTGTGACTAATACTGGTGTCACATTAACGACAATGGTACGTCATCACACAGCCAGTTTTTATCTTGGAAAAGAGGCAAATGACAATATACTTGGATTTTGTTTAGCACACCCACAACTGAATTTTTATTTACATCATTATGCGGGTGGAGCTGGTGCATCAGGAAATAAAGCGCATGCTGAGATGTTGATAAATCATCACGGGGCACCTGTCAATTGGATTGCGTGGGGAGCAGCTGAAGCTGGACACCTTGCCTTTACTGAAGAATTACGAAAACAGCACGGTTTAAATGTTAGTAGAATTGCACGTTTTGCCGCTCGGGGCGGTCATCACGAGTATGCAAAGACATTAAGACTACGACATCATGCTCGTATTGAATGGGTGGGTCGTGGTGCCGCGGAAGGTGGGTATTTTACCATCGTTGATGATTTAAGAGCCAGTATTACGAATCAGTACATTCAATGTCAATTTGAATGTTTAGTCGCGCATGGATTGGGTCAAGGTGGTTATCGATCGGAGGGTGAAAAATTACGAGAGAAGCGAGAGTCGCTACGTGAATATCTGGGACGTGGAGCGGCATGTGGCGGCAACCTAACTTATGCTGATGAATTACTCTGTTCGAGATCACATGATGATAATTATTTTGAAACGCTGGAAAGGATCGCTGAAGGTGCAGCTAAGGGTGGTCATCGAGGGTATAGTGAAAGATTAAGAATTACATGGGAGGCTGAACTCCGAGTTATCGCCGAGGGTGCTGCTCGAGGAGGGCATCGAGATTATGCTGAAGAACTCAGAACAATAGATCGAGAGCGTCCTAAGATGAATCAATATAGTTTCGATGAGGAAGTGTTAGTAAACAGATTGGCTCAAAATGCAGTGCGAAGTGGTCATATAGATTACGTCGAAGAATTGAGAACACAGCATGGTGCTGATGTGAATACGATTGCGTATTGGGCTGCCTCTGCTGGCTATCGGATGTATGCAGAAGAACTCAGAATATACCACGGTGCATGTCTAAAAATTATTATTAGTGGTGCTCGCGATGGTCGCTATCCAGGTTACTTACAACATTTAGAAGGTCTTAGCGAGCAAGATTCAGTATCCATGAGAGGTGTAATTAATCACTTTTTCACATTTAATGTGAATATAGGATTACAATCTACCAAAACTCCATCAATACGTTTTCCTATGGATCTCAATTTAATTGATCAATTTGAAAGTGAAGTGATAGATTTATATAAATGCCCCATAACAGGAGGCGTCTTTGAGGAACCAGTAGTAGCAGCAGATGGTGAGACATATGAATACCGTGCGATCAAGTCTTACATCGAGTCAAAATTGCGACAACGTATTAGACCGAAAAGCCCCCTAACAAATGAGCCTTTAGAACACATTAATTTAGTTCCTAATAATCAAATCGCAAAATTAATAAAGGAGCAATTTGATGTTTTTGTTGCATCGAAAAGGAGTCAAGTCAGTAATGAAACACAATCTCAGGAACGGTTTGAACCAAAAAGAGTTGGATTATTTCGGTAACTAAAGAAGAGGACGACGTATGAGAACACTACAAGAATTACAATTGATCCAGCAGCAACTGATTACTGCAATTGTTGCATTAGATTTAGAGAAGACTCTTCATATCATTAATAACACAGGTGTGACACTAACAACCACCGTAAATGGGCTAACAGCAAGCTACCTCCTTGGTCAATATGCCAATGATGATGTTCTCAAATTTTGCTTAGATCATCCAACACTGCATTTATATTTACATGACTTCGCTGTTGGTGTTGGCGCGTCTGGTGACCGGGTTTATGCAGAACGATTTCGATTTGAGCACCGTGTTAGTGTAAATTGGATTGCACGTGGTGCTGCTCAAGGCGGTTTCAGAGGGTATGCTGAAGAATTAAGAAAACACCACGATGCCGATGTTGAGTGGATTGCCAGTGGAGCGGCACAGGGTGGTCACATAGATTATTCAGAATGGTTAAGAGAAGAGTTTCAGATTGCATGTCATACTATAGCTCAGCGAGCAGCATGGGGGGGCTTTCTCGATTATGCCGAAGTACTAAGAAAAGAGTGTAATGCATCTGTTAACGCGATTGCTTTTGGCGCAGCACAAGGTGGGCATAACGACTATGTTGAGCAATTAAAGTCATATTGTGGTGCCTGTGAGTTTGTTATTAAGCGTGGTTTGGAGCAAGGTGGTTTGGTGGTAAATGAAGATGAATCTGCTATGCAAGCAAGTGCTGTTATGGGGCAATCAAATAACTCAGCAGGATTCGAGTCTGATCGAGTTCCTGAATATCGTGGTCGGATAGTCATTAATTTACCAATTCAACCTCTCATTCTACATCAGTTTGATTCACAGATGGATGAGGAACTTAAGTGTCCTCTCACAGGAAAGGTCTTCACTCAACCGGTTGTGGCGGCCGATGGTTATACCTATGAATATTCTGCCATTAAGGATCACATTGAATCACAGATTGAACGTTGTGTAACTCCAACTAGCCCACTTAATCGTGGTCCGTTTGGGCATTTAACTTTAGTTCCGAATAATTTATGCGCGAGAACGATTAATGAACGACTGGATTTTTTTAATGTGTCGCGTTCGAGAGATGACGAAAGTGAGTTGGCGCAAGTACAGGAACCACAAACCAAGCGGGTGAGGCTGGCTTAGAAAAATAAGGTAAACAAAAGAATGAGAACGTTACAACAACACCAGCAGATACAGCAGAGTTTGATTGATAAAGTCAAAGCCATGGAACTGAATCATGTGCTAGAGATTATTAATGAGACTGGTATGACACTCATAACCACGGTGAACTATTACACCGCCAGTTACCTCCTTGGTAAGGAAGCTGATAGCAGTATACTTCAATTTTGTTTAGCACACCCTGAACTGAACTTAAATCTGAATCACTATGCGGCTGGAGTTGGTGCTTCAGGAAACACAAATCAAGCAGAAATGCTAATTAATCAATACGGAGACTCAGCGGTTTGGGTTGCATGTGGTGCAGCTGAAGGTGGGTTTAAATTTTATGCCAATCAATTAAGGTATAATCATGATTTAGATGTAAGCATGATTGCTCGTGCCTCTGCACGAGGGGGTGATCACACTTCTGCAGAATGTTTATTAAGACAGGGTGCCTGTTTTGCGCAGATTGGTCGCGGAGCAGCTGAGGGTGATTTCCTCACCTCTGTTAATGAATTAAGGACCAAGCTTCTTTATTATTGTCGCGGTGATAATTCTAGCAGAGAAGTCATTGCTTTTGATGAATATGTTGCTTTGGGAATAGGGCAAGGCGGGAGTACAGAATCTGCCGAGAAATTCATATCGAAACACGCAGCTACCGTAAATGATGTCGCACGTGGTGCAGCTCGAGGTGGCAATCTAATATTTGCAGAGAAATTAAGAACGCAATATGGAGCTAATGTTGATGATATTGCAAAAGGGGCAGCCAGAGGGGGGTATCGTGCCTATGCCGAGAAACTAAGGACACAGTACGATGCTGATGTAGACGCGATCGCTTATGGTGCAGCCGAAGGTGGGCACTTAAATTACGCTGAGGAATTAATAACGACGCATCATGTCGATATTAGTACGTTTGCTTTTTTCGCAGCCAAAGGTGGTTGTTTTGTCTACACTGAAAAGTTAATAACACGATATGGTGCAAATGTTGTTATTGATATTACACAGGGCGCTGCTCGAGGTCGCTATCGTCAATATGCTGAAGAGATAAGACGTCGTTATGGTGTGCTGGTAAAAAAAATCGTAAAATATGCAACTGGAAATTATCGTGAATTTTTACAAAAACTCGTTGATGAATCACATGTCTCAACCCACGCACTTGGGAGTGAGAATGCCAGTTCTGATCGTTCTGAGGTGCAGGTTTCTGCTGCAAGTCCGACCATGCAGAAATCTGATCCGGGTGGTGAGATTGGTGCAGACTACCCGGGCTTGATAGTCATTCATCTTCCGACTCACCCCGACTTACTTCGTCAGTTTGAATCTCAACTTAATGAGTCCTATAAGTGTCCCATAACACGAGAAGTCTTCACGCAACCGGTTGTTGCAGCTGACGGGTATACTTATGAATATACCGCAATAAAGAAACATATCGACGTGCAGATTAAACAGCACATCAAACCAACCAGCCCTTTAACAAATCGACCTTTAGAGAATTTAAATTTAGTCCCCAATAACATGTGTGCGAGGTCGATCAATGAACAGCTGGATGTTTTTAAGGTATCGGAGGAAAACGATGAGACACGAAAACAGAGGGTGCAGAGATGATTCAAAGAAGCACTGCTCTTTCATGAGACAATAGTACACTTATAATTCCAAACTAAGAGCAATACGTAGTAAAGATAGGTTAACTCTACAATTAGTTCAATAGAGTCCTTAAAGCAAGGTGAACGTAGTTATTATGCAGTCTCATGGACGGCGTATGAGAATACTATTACGACAGTTTGCTTTTTACATTCATTCGGTAAAAATGAAAATTATGTGTATTATTACTCAGAACAAGGCGGGTACTTTAATTTTTTAGAATCGTCCAAATTACAGGTTCATAATAAGCATTTTTTTTTAATGTCTTGTTACTATGATAAATGAATCTCTCATGATGATGTGCAATGGCTATTTTGGTTGGAGTGTATTTATTATCGTTCCAAAAGTTTCTTTCACAGATTGATTATCATGCGGTAATGATTTTGTTTGAATTGATAGCAGGGTATCAACTGCATCCACAACACAAGAAAAAGCTAAAAGTTGGTTTAAATGATAAGAAAAAGGCCGTGGCGACTCACGCAGTTCTTTTTTCAGCGAATCGAAAGACCCCTGTAACTTTTGCATGAGTATGACATTGTTTAAATTCTCATGCGTAATGACTTGGTGCGTGTATTCAGACATTCCCTTTTTTTGATGGCAAATTTCAAATGTCTCACGATTATAAAAAACATGTGATTGAATATATTCTTTTGATAAAAACGGGTCTTCCTGGTCTTCCTGTTCTTGATCGGGACCATAGCGTCGAAGTTCCTCGTAATAAGTACGTAATTTAGGATAATTCGACTCTTCTATATCCGATGAATACACGATCTCATCTAAAAAAACGCTGAGCTATCAGTTCAATGCATAATCGTTGAAATCGTTTACAATCTTTGTGCCCCCACTTTGTTAATAAGCCCTTATATGATGCTTCATTGCTTTGTATATCTTTTAAGTCTTTTTCACAGTACATCAAATAATCATTTACCATTTCAGTTAAGACGAGATCAATCTTGTGAGTGTTGACGTATTCTGGTGTATAAAAATAATTTTTAAAAAGATCTTTTAAATCTTGTTTTTTTTGTCTCATTTTTTGGTTTCCATTGTATCGAATTACATTCTCTATGCACTGAGCGGATTAGTGGTAAGAAAAACAAACCTCCATTTTTTTAATTTGTTAAATTGAATGAGTTATATTATACATCGTCTTTTTTCCAAGGTCTTATTAAGGTGAGAGGTGTTTGCTCATTCGCATTACCAGAGGGATTACCTTTTAGTAGTTGAAAAAGCGTGTGTCTATTACAGTCTGGGTGACATGCTAAAATATCAACTTTTTTTAAGTCGTTGACATCAACAATCGCACATTTCACTTGTGTACTTTGATATATCTGATTAATGACATCCGTTAGTTGTGTTGGTCCGAATACAATCGATTTATCGTACGGAGGTATGGTTCCACTGACGCTATCAATGAGTTTTGCTTGTTGCCCTGCTAATCGATAAAACCAACCTTTGAACCCAAAAAGTTTGAGCGCACCACCTATGACGCCAGCAAACAGCGTTCGCATCAGCCCTACTTCATTTATCAATGTTTGCGTTCCACCCGGTGTTGCTAGACTGGAGAGATGATTAGGCATTCGACAGAGTATTTTTGAGGGAAACTTAATGTCTAAATTAGAGTGGTGGATATACCTATTCTGAATGATTGCAAGTGGTGATTCGGCGATACAGAGAATGTCGTTTTCTTGATAATGATCGATAACGTAGTTTTTAATGATATCGACAATATTGTGATCGCGCGTGAGGATGGGTGTTTTTATAGATAATGTTTCACCTATGTTTTCATGCAGTTTCCATGGTATGTTCTGTTGTTCCTGTTTGATTTTTTCAACGCCTTCCAGCGGTACAACAATTTGATAGTATTTGGGTGATCGGTTATTCTGATTCGGACCGAAGGTGAGATAGTGTGTGTCCAGTGATACTGCGTTTCCCGGTGAACCTGTCGACTTAATGAGTAGTTCAATGTTGATCGTGATTGTTTCACCAGGCAGCAGAACTTGGGTTTCCCAGTAGTGAAATGGTTTCGATACGTGATCAGTGAGTGTTAATTCCCATTCAACAGGGTTGACTGTATTACAAAAAACCGGCTGTAGATTAAAATCCAGTATGAACAGGTCATGTCGCTTGTTATTATTAGTAAAAGAGATATCCGTTTTCACTCGACAGCCCGTGAACACCGGAGCAGAGTTACAGATATTTAGATCGCTAATTCTCTCAGGTATCATGTTTCGTTTCCTGTGACCGTGTACGGTTACTGCAAGATATCATTTGGCCATGAGTTGGGAAGCGATTAATGATGTACTCGTGTTTTAAACGTGCACTTGGGAATTGAGCAAGGACCAGCTGCTTAAACAAAGCACCCGCTTCCCTCCCTTGCTCTGTGTTACCACAAGTAAATAAATCGGCTGCCAGTATTCCCTGTTCAGAGTAACTATGAACCGATAAGTGACTTTCATCTAAAACACGGACATTAGCGAAACCGGGTGGGGTATCCAGCCCGTTAAACAACTGAGATGATTGGTCTATTTGATTTAAATTCGATTCGGCTATCACTTCATCGAGGATGACATTGATTTGCTGTTGGTAAAGGAGCAGGTCGTCACAGCGGATATTTACAAAGTCGTAGATACAATGAACCCCTTTGTATTCATTCATCGTCGCTCCCTGACATTAACAAACACACAAACAGTTTAACATTGGATTAAAAATTGATCAATACTATCGGTTGCTGTGGTTACTGTAGCGGGAGAGAGGCGATCATCCTAAAATGCACTGACACAGCGCTCAGTCGGGGATGATATTTTCTCGCATTCTGCTGCAATTGTGGTAGAATTTGCACAGAAATAGTGAGTTCACAGGAAATAGCATGTCGCAATCTGCGTATCAATTTGAAGTTATCGTGGTTGGTGGAGGCCATGCCGGCACTGAAGCCGCTTTGGCGTCTGCTCGCATGGGTGTTCGTACCTTATTGATTTCTCACAATATTGAGACACTGGGGCAAATGTCGTGTAACCCTTCGATTGGGGGTATAGGTAAATCACACTTGGTTCGTGAGGTTGACGCACTGGGTGGGGTGATGGCGCGAGCGGCGGATCACGCTGGCATTCACTTTCGGGTGTTGAACTCTCGTAAAGGGCCAGCAGTTAGAGCGACTCGAGCACAAGCAGACCGCATTTTGTATAAGGCGTTCATTCGAAATGAATTAGAGAATCAACCTAACTTGTGGTTGTTTCAACAGGGCGTGAGTGATTTGATTTTAGAGGGCGAGCGAGTCACGGGGGTAAAAACCCAATTCGGTTTGGATTTTCATGCCAAAGCGGTGGTTCTGACCACGGGCACGTTTTTAGGTGGAAAGTTACACATTGGTTTAACCCAAGCGGCAGGTGGTCGAGCGGGAGACCCTCCGGCTAATGCGTTGGCTGAGCGATTACGTGCGTTGCCATTTCGTGTGGGGCGGCTAAAAACCGGTACGCCACCGCGTATTGATGGTAGAACCATCGATTATTCGAAGTTAGCCGAGCAACCGGGGGACAACCCATGCCCAGTCATGTCTTTTTTGGGGGCGGTGGATCAGCATCCAGCACAGCGTTCTTGCTTTATTGCTGAAACCAATTCACGTACGCATGATATCATTCGCAGCAATTTAGATCGTTCACCGATGTTCAGTGGAGAAATTGAGGGTGTCGGCCCGCGTTATTGCCCGTCCATTGAAGACAAAGTCACACGTTTTGCTGACAAACAGAGTCATCAAATTTTCCTCGAGCCAGAGGGTTTGGATACTCACGAGGTTTACCCTAACGGGATTTCAACCTCGTTACCGTTTGATGTGCAGTATGACTTGGTGCGCTCGATGCGTGGTTTGGAGAATGCGCACATTTTGCGTCCAGGCTATGCCATTGAGTATGATTTCATGGATCCGCGGGATTTACATGCTTCTCTTGAGACGCGCTATGTGAGTCATCTATTTTTTGCAGGGCAAATAAATGGAACAACCGGTTATGAGGAGGCGGCAGCACAAGGTATTTTAGCGGGTATCAATGCGGCCAGACGGTGCCAGGACCAATCTGTGTGGGTGCCTCGTCGTGATGAAGCGTACCTTGGGGTTTTGGTGGATGATTTAGTCACTAAAGGCACACAGGAGCCGTATCGCATGTTCACCTCTCGAGCGGAGTATCGCTTGTTGCTACGTGAAGATAACGCAGATTTACGTCTAACTGCGGTAGGACGAAATTTAGGTTGTGTCGGAGATGCGCAGTGGTCATTGTTCCAAGAGAAAAAAAACGCTATTGAAACAGAGACTGCACGTTTGTGCGCGACACGAGTGCACCCGGGATCAGATTCGGCAAATTATTTAGAACAACACATGAACGAACCTATGGCTCGAGATTACAGTGGTTACGAGTTGCTGCGCCGCCCAGGTCTAGGCTATGCTGATTTAGTGTCGCTGCCTCAGTTTACACCAGGCTTGCCGCCATCATTTGCTGCTGAACAAGTTGAAATACAAGCGAAGTACCAGGGTTACATTGATCGACAGTTAAAAGAAGTTGAAAAGTGTCGTCAACAAGAACAAACAACCATACCTTCTGACTTTGATTACACCGCAGTGGGTGGGTTGACTAACGAGATTCAACAAAAACTCACCGCCGCTAGACCGGATACGATCGGTCAAGCCAGTCGTATTTCAGGAGTAACCCCAGCTGCCATTTCCCTGTTACTGGTTTCACTCAAGAAAAAAACAGCACTCTTGTAGAGACGAATCTTATTACTCACTTTACCAGGCCTTATTGTGTCTGTTACTGTTTTCGTCAGTTTTTTTATAAGCCACCTCTTTATTTTTTTTGGCGCTTATGTCAAATTGATAATCTGATAATTTTTTTCTTAGTAATAGGAGTGGAGTGTGAAAAAAAGATTTTGTCGAAATTACTGCCCTGCATTAGTTTTCGCTGGATTGGTTTCCACGTCAGTACTCGCGGCTTCGGCTGATGGAACTGGCTATCAATTTAAGAGTGGTACCAATGTGGACTTTACGGAACAAGGTGTGATAGTTGGCTTCTCACTTGTAGGAGTTGACCCCGCTAAATTTTTTAAAAAAGTGGTGATGGCAGTTGCAACGTCAACAACCAGTTTCAAAGATAGAACAGTAAAACTTCAGGCTTACCATAACATCTTTGTTAAAATAAAAGGACGTTTCTCGTTCACACACACTCACAACAGGTTTGGGGATGGCGACTCGCAGTCAAACGTCTATAATGAACAAATGGTTCGAAGATGGCCAATAGGGAAAAAAGGCAGGTTAACATTAAACTCTGGTATCTCTTTTGTTCAGGCTCATCTCAACACAACAACACAAACCACCTCATATGACATGCCAGTGAGGGATATCAAGCTTACCTTCGATCGAATAAGCAAACTGGGTGTTTCAACGTTGTCGGGAGGTTATCAAAGAGGAGGCGATTTTTGGCCTTTTAAGGCTCGTTCTGAGACAACACTCGGGCCAGCAAATGCTGTTAGTGTAGACTATACGAAGTACACCTACATGTTCATGCAGAAATTTAAAGTAAAGAAACCGTGGTCTGCTATGCTTTCAGTGTCAGGCCAAGCTGATAATGGTAGTCTTGGTATTTTTGCAAAGATGGCCACCAACTCAATAGACGCGACCATGTTTTTTGATTACGGAACAACGTACACCGCCAACATTGGTTATGTTTTAAAACAACCTTTGTTCAGGATGCGGTCTGCTAGTCTTACGTACAGTTTAACCAAAGGCTTCAACAAAAATAATACCCTGGGATATAAAGATCAGACAGTGACGGACATTTACCTCACAACAAACTTTAATCCAGTTAACATTTTTATTAAAACCTTCCGACCTTATATCAAAGGTGGTATACAAATAGGTAATCCAACGACCCCTAATTCAACGTCCCCCAACAACGACGATTGGGAATTTGCAATTGGTATCACGGGTTAATATTTAGAGGAAAAAGACATGAAAATTAAAAAATTTAAATTACTAATGCTGACATCTGTGTTTTTAGGACTTGGGTTGGTTAATGCGGTAAGTGCGGAGTCGTCATCAAATTGTACTACAGTGTGTTCTGCTGGGTTTGAGACCGGCCAGACGAATAACACAGAAGGTGCTGATAATGGTTATGCAACAACAGAAACAAAAGACGCGGCTAATGACGCAGCAAACCAGACTAATAGAACAGATGAGGGTGCGGATAACGCAACAAACGCTGCTGATGAAAAATATGGTTGTAACTGCACTGATAAGTTCAGCAGCTAAGCCTGAAGCCTTTAAGAAAGTACCAAAACCCTCAGTCTTTGAGGGTTTTTTTTTGACTGTTGCTGTCCAGCCCCTTCTTGAACTACACAAGATAAACCTTTATTCAGTGGATAAAAAAACTTAACGCCTTGTTTTCAATGCTTAAAAAAAATTTGACAACGCGATAGTTTGTACTATAACTCACCAGGATTTTACGATCAGATGGACGAGGTGAAAATCAATGAGTTACAGTAAGGAATATCCAAATATCCCTAAAATAGACTGCAAATCAAAAACTTGGATCATCGCTTTGGTGATGATGGTAATGTGTCTACTCAACCATTCCAATAGTTTCGCTGAGTCTAACAAGTGTCCGTTTCAAGGGTTTGATAACTGCGCTGCATGTCAACCGCCTAATAGATTTTGTGAGGAAGATGATGGTTTCACTGATCCCGGTTTTGGAGGAGTGGAGGGGGCGAGGGCGGACTATGGTTCAAATTACAACGAATCTGGAAGTTATGATTATTCAGCGGACTATGGTTCAGAATACTACGAATTTGAAAGTTCTGATTCTTTAGACGACGAATCGGGCAACGGTACAAGTTCGATTGGCCTATCTGGGGTGGGAGGTGGTAACTGCCAATACACGTGCACCCAATGTGATGAGAACTATGAATTGCGTGAAGCAGAGTGTGTAAGCTGTTCTGCAGAACAGAAAGCTTACGATTCAGAAAGCAAAGAGTGTGTGGACTGTTCTGCGAAGAATAAAGGATTTAGCCCCTCAACAGGACAATGTAACAACTGCAAACCATCTTGTACGGAATGTTGTGATGGGTGTGAGATTGATGCCAAGGGTGAGATTGTTTATAAAATGGGGGGTGAAGACTTGAGTTGTGAGTATGAAGAGAGTCTTCCTGGTCGTTGGTGTCAAGACCCTCTTAAATGGTCTAATACTCATTGCACAGATGCAAGTAAAGCAGATAATTGGTGTGGTGGTTATGGGTATTTTGAATATAATATTGAAAAGTGGTGCTGCCCGAGAACTTTTCCGGAAAACAAAAAAGATATGTATTTCAAAGTGCCAAAGGAAAACAATGAAAACGAGTATGATAGGACTTATCTTTCAGATCTAGACCACTGTCTCGGCAGGGATAAAAAAGAGGAACCTTGGAAAATAGATTGCACTGAAGAGGGCGTTTCTAAAGAGTATACTTGTGTAAATGATATGGGACTCACCTGGAAAGAACCGAAGTGGGTCACCTTGGAAGAACCGAAGGAAGAGGGAACAATCGCAAAATGCGTCGTGCCAAAAGAAAATACTATGCTTGGCACGCTCAATAAGGTGTGTTTAAGATGTCAAGATAAATACAAATTAGATGGAAAACACTGTGTGGAAGAAACTTCGGCAGGTGAAGGCCTAGAGGACGTTGAAGATGAAGGCCTAAAGGTAGTTGAAGATAAAGGCCTAGAGTTACTAAGATGTAAATATCCAAAATCAAAAGCGGGAGCATGGTGTCGTACAGACGGTGTTAATGATACAAGAACTATAGGAAGTTGTACTGATAATTGCGGTCCTTATGGGTATCATCAGATGGGTTTGATTCATGTCTGTTGCCCGCGTTTTTTTAAAGCAGGAGATGATTCCGGTACACTGCGAGAGTTGTTGGAACCAGATAAAATGTACTTTGTATACAGCAATGCACCTAAAGAAAAAATAAGTGAATTCACATCGGAAGATGTTAAAGGTTGTAAAGGTAGAGATCAAAGTGATGAAGATGAATTTTTTATTGGTGATTGCAGAGGGAAAGTAGAAAAATGCGAGAGTATTGGTGGGGAATGGATGTATAAAACAGGAGAACAAAATGATTCAGCATTTTGCAAAGTAGGTAAAGGAACAACAATAAGCAGAAACCTATG
Source organism: uncultured Gammaproteobacteria bacterium (assembly GCA_902581285.1). GTDB lineage: Bacteria > Pseudomonadota > Gammaproteobacteria > Coxiellales > Coxiellaceae > CACHNP01. The sequence continues at coordinate 40,363 of CACHNP010000009.1, forward strand.
TGAAAAATATGGTGGGAGAATTGAAAACGAAACGTGTGTCAATCTTGATTGCAATGAGTCAGAGGTCGCTCTAAAAGGACAATGTTTTTTTAAAGATTATGTAAAGTCGGATTGTAAAATAGCAGGATGTGAGCAGTGTTTGCCCTCAATGGTGTCTTGTGAAAATTGTGAAGACGGAAAAAAATTGGTGAACATAAATCAGTTAAGTGACGAAGAGTACCTAAATGTATTTGCTAAAGGTAACGAGGATTCTATCAGTCTTGCGAAGAAGAAATCTTTGTTGGGTCTGCTTGGACAAAAGACATGCGTAGATAAAAAAAATCGTGATAGGCCCGGATTTGATAGTCGATCATTGTGCAAAAAATTACAGGACAATCAAACAGCTCAAGATAATCAATTTGCTCCGGGATATTATAATGACTCAGGTTATCAATGGGTTTGTCCATTCTCTGAGTGTGAAATTGGAAGTGAGAAAAATTCTGTAAGTTCGTCCTCTACTTTGAAGTTTTCTAGATGTCAGTATACTAACGCTAGGTGTGATTGTTTTTCTTGTGATGAAGACGGTTGTATCTCCAAAACGAGTGGATGTAAAGACTCACTTTGTAGTGTGTGCGATATGGATGGGGAATGTTTAGTATACGAGGGAGAATATTGCAAAATTATAGGGAAACTTGAAGGGTGTAATGCTTGTTCTAAAGGTGGTCTAAATGATAAGCGTGAATGTTATGCTTGTGATCCGGGCTATAATTTAAATAATGGACGTTGTGAGAAAACTAAGAGAACTCAGTGTCATCAAGACGGTGGTGTGTGGTCTGATGAGAATGAAAGCTGTGATAGCACGACACAATCCATGTGTGATACCCGCATTAATGGCAAATGTCGAACTGATGAAACTGAGTGTTGCTCTGATGGTCAAATAACACTGACATCCAATGCTGAATCCAGGTGCTTTACACCACTCAAAAAAATATGGGATGAGGCTAAAACTAATAAGACACTGAAACGCACATGCAATGGTGATTGTAACACACAGGCAAACAAGCTGGGATATACGTTATTTAAGGATGGTGATGAATGTCGATTACCCGAAGATGAATTGGTCGAAAAACATTTTGATGATATGAAACAAACATGTATAGATGAAAAATTACGTTGGAACCCCATATTAAAGCAATGCGACAATAACTGTGAAGAAAAAATCGCAGAATACTTGGATACATATGGGCTAGAGGGAGGGGAGGTTTGTGATACTAGCATTCCTTTTTATGACTCCAAGGTGTATAAAATTGACGCAAACGGAGAATATGGAGAATTTACAGTACACAATTGTGGAAAGTGTAAATACGGTTATCGTCGAATAATGTTAAATGATGTTTGCTGCTCTAAGAAGGACAAGCTCTGTGGCAATGGATCCTCTCAGCTAAAAAAACAGTTTCAAGAGCTTGATAGTGATCATGAGTTAAGTGCATGCTCCAGTAAACGTTTTCCACCAAGCTGGGAGGAGTTTGATTTTCCGTCCTGGAGAGAGGATGAATGTGGAAAATGGACTAAAGACCCCAAAACATCAAGAGATTGTTTGTCAGAGTATCAAAAATTTTTAACCTCTAAAGGTAAAGTGCACAACTCTAAGAGCGCCTGTGAAATGGCTGGTGGATACCCAGAATTGATGGATGACTTTGGAATGGACAGTGAAAACTACATCTATGATTCTGGAAAGTATTATAAGTGTACATTTCCGGTGCAATCTGTGGAAAGATGTGTTGAGAATCAAATTGCCCACACTGCTTGGGATATAGGTGGTTTCACTGAGTTAAACACTTTTTTCAATGCAATGGTAAACAAGTGTTACACCACCGGCGTGTCACAAACCACATTGGAAGATCTTTGGTACGATTTCGTTGATGCCAAAGGTAACAGAGATAAAGCGACGTTTAGGTTAGGTGAACATGCTTGTGATGAGCTTCATTTAGCCACGAAAGTACGTGAAGAGAGTGTAGCAGGTAATAAGTTTAAAAAATGTGGCTATTGTGAGTTTAACAAGTCACCTAAAAGTTGTGATGTCAGGCGAGATATGAAGGGTGAAGGACCTGAGTTTAAAGACACAGAGGCTGATAGTTGTGAATTTTGTTTGCATGGATTTAAAACCACTAAGAAGGGCAATAAACTGACACAAGATTTGTTGAAAACATTCAGTGACGCTAATACGTTCACTAGAGAAGACTTCGAGCAAACACTAACAGAGTATGCTAAAGAAAACAATCCAAACGAAAAAGACATGGCAGCTTTTCAGAAAGTACTTAAAGTTGTGACTGGAAAAATAAAATGGAAAGGTATTTTTAAATCTAAATTGTTTAATGCTGGCACTGCGGAGAATTTAAAATTGCTTAAGAAACTTAAATTTAGATCACTAGGACTACCAGCTGCCGTCACGTATTTGGTTGCTTATCTAGATCCTAATGAAGCACACGTCTGCTGCTGGCCGCACGAGGGCCCAGAAGACGGATGTGCACGATTGGGCGCTAGTATGGGAGCTAATTCAGATGACCCGAATAACGCTGAATGGATATCAGAAGAAAACGGGGCTTATTTACCTCCAGGGTGTGAGTATGATGATATCCATAAAGAGGTTAATTGGCATTATACAACTGAAATCGAATGCTCTTCAGCTGGTGGTACTTGGGACCCCAAGGGCCGATATGTCAATAGAAACACGTGTGAGCTTGATGGCGGTGTTTACTCATCAGCAGGGTGCACATTTCCACAGATAACGGATGACAAAACATGTAAAAATATGGGGGGTGAGATTCGTGAAGATGCATGCATTAGAAAGGTTTGTCCTGACAAAAAACAAGATTATGACGGGCGCTGTTTGTTTGACATCGATCACCTCGCAGATACAATGAGCGTGCAACCAAAAGAGGGCCAGTGTCCAGCAACATTCATATTTGATTACGAGAATGATAAATGTGTAATAACACCCCCAATCGAACCAGTGACAGTATATAACAACTTGGAAAAATGCCGAATGCAGGGAGGACAGCTAAATTGGAGGACAGACACTGAGAATAAAACTGAAGACAATCTTATTTTTAATGAAGAGGATGAACGGTGGTACGAGTGCAATATAGAAGAGTCAAAGTCATGCGATGGTTTATAAATTGTGGTTGCTGTCGTCTTTTTATATCATGGCGACACTGTTTGATGCGTAAAACAAGCTAAAAAAATTTGACAACGCTATAAATTTTACTATAACTCGAGAGGATTTATCAGTTGCGGGTAGCGGCGTATGCGAGAATTCGACAAAAATACTTGGGATAAAAAAACGTATAAAGGAAAAGGTATCCTGATCACGGTTTTGTTTTGTTTCTCGTTTTTTTTCAATTCGGCCGTAATAGCAGGAAGTTTCAGTGACAGTAGCTTAAGCACCCTTCAGTTCACTCCGTCTGTTCAGTTCACTCCATCTGGCTCAAGTAAAGAGAAATTTCCCTGTGGTAAAAGTGGCATAGATAACTGTGTCAGTTGTGAAAGGAATGTTAGATTTACAGATTACGGTCACGATAATTCTGCCAGTGATTTTTCAAACGATGACAATTTTTCTCGTATACAGGATGCTGCACAAGAAAGTAATTACGACTACGACTACGACTACGACGACTATGTCCACAATGACAATAAGGGCAGCACTACTGTCAATCTTATAGAAGCTCCTGACCTTGTTGTTAGTGTCGAAAATTCATATACATGCAAAGAATGCGCTTTGGGTTATACTTTAATGCATAATAAATGCATACCAAAAAAGGAGGAATGTGAATCCAGGGGAGATGATTATTATTGGGTCGAAGCAAAGAAAACTTGCTATAAGAAGGCTAGTTGTAGTGAAACACAAGGGTACATATGGGATGATGAGGATAAAACATGCATCACAAAAAAAGACAGCTGCAATAAAAAAGAAGGGCACTTATGGAATGATGTGGATAAAACATGTGTCACAAAAAAAGATAGCTGCAATAAAAAAGAAGGGCACGTATGGAAAAACAATCAATGTATAACAAAAAAGAAGGAATGTGAAGGTAGGGAAGATCATTATTGGGTCGAAGCAAAGAAAGCTTGCTATAACAAGGATAGCTGTAGTGAAACACAAGGGTACATATGGAATGATGAGGATAAAACATGTATCACAAAAAAAGACAGATCTGGTGTAAAAGGATCCTTTGGTGCTGAAATTTTCTGTACCATGAGGGATGGAGGCAATGACCATGAGAGTAGTTGGGAAGCAGCATATGCCTACATAAAAAAGCAGAAAGGGGGGCTTTTCAAAGTCTCACCTAAACAAGCAGCAGTACAAATTACTGAAGCAGTTATAAGAGACAGGAGAAACTCTAGTTATTGCGTTGAATATTTGGATCAACTTCATCCAAATAGACAGTTCATGAAAGATTTACAAAAAGAAGAACAAAGAAAACAACAAGAAGCAAAAAATAGGGAAAATAAAAGAAAAAGACCGGAGAAAGAACTTAAAGAAGCTAATGAAGATATTTCGGAAGAAACAATTGATAGATACAGCTATTAGTTCTACTCCTTTTGTAAACTGTCTTAGTAATAGGGATACCCAATGATCTAACTCGTACTGATCCCATCTCACAATATGAAATTTTTTTCACTCAGGTCACTTTAGCAAATAAAATAATGTCACAAAATAACCTGTTTGATTTAATACCGTGAGCATCCGGTGTTTCTCTGGTTTTGTCTTTCATTTACAGTTGAGATGTGGCATCGTAGAAAAGGTGATTCATTCTATTTTAGAGTTCGGAGTGTTAACCTATGGGACAATATATCTGTCGTCGTGATTGGCTAAAAAAAACGGTCATAGTGGGTGTTGCTTTTGCTTTTTCTGGGGTTGGTCACGCTGATAACCTGTTATCGAGATTTAACGTTGGTACCGGTTTGGGTTGGAATTCCCACGGATTGGTTTTGGCGCTATCAGCCATTGGTATTTTCCCTGATAAGTTTATAAAACGATTGGATGCCACAGTAGCAAGCTCCAGTGATCTGGCCAATTCAGCGATGAGTCTGCGTGCGTATTATGATTTGTGGGGGCACACTCAAGGTCGATTTAGTCAGAGCTATCTCACTAATAACGTGACCAAAAATCTCAAAACCACGGCCTATGTTACAAATGAGCAAATGAAAAGGCGATGGTACTTAGGTGAAAATAGTCGATTGACGTTGAACGCGGGTGTGTCATACGTGATCGGAGCTTATCATGATTCTGATAATAATACTCATGATAATTATAATTTACCGGTGCAGGACGTTAAGCTGACTTACGATTTAAGAGACGCTATGGGTTTTTCCACCTTGTCGGCCGCAGTCCAAAGAGGCGGGGATTTTTTAGTACAAGATAATATTCCTGAATCTCTCAAAGCTTCCACTGATTTTGCTTACACTAAAACCCTGCTGGGTTTTAACGAACGATTTAAATTGCAAACACCGTGGTCAGCTGACTTTTCATTGAGCGGTCAAATTTACAATGGCGAAAAAGCATTGCCGATTTTTGCAAAGATGAAATCTAATTCCCCCATTACTCGGGGCTATTTCGATGATGGTATCACTATTGGAACTAAAATTGGATACCAATTACAGCAACCCATTTGGTCCATCAGGGCGTTGGGTTTTTCGTTAAGCTTTACAGATGGAAAAAACAAGAACACAAATATGGGTTACGGAGACGAAAAGATAACCGATGCTTTCGTGACTTTTTATGCTAAAGCAGTGCATTTTGGTAAAAGGCAGTTTAAACCTTTTGTCATGTGTGGCGTTCAAGACAATAGTGATGCGGGTATCAACGGGGAATACAGTTTTGGATTATACAAATAGGTGGTTTATAATAAGGCGAGATGCGATGAATAAATTAAAATGGATAATTGTGAGCGTGTTTGTTGGACATGCTTTAGTTGGCACGGCGCAACCGGTGAGTCAATTTTGTCAGGTTGTTTGTCGAACTGATGGATTGTTACCCAGTGGTCAATTGAGTGATGTTGCCACAGGTAGGGTAAGCATTCCCGTCGAACTTGCTGAACAAAATCTAACCCTAGCGTCGGCTATGTCTGCAGCAAACGCGGTGGCTGCGGGTGGTTTTTCTTGTGATTGTCCCAACTGGTAAACTGGATTATCAACACACTGGCGGGGCAGTGATTCATACCCTTGGTGCGAGTATTTCCCGTTTTTCTTATTCTAAAACCCATAAAAAAAGCCTGGTTTGAAACAAAGGTGTTATCGAATTTTGATTTTTTCGATCTTCTAATGAGTAACTTAGTATCCACTCTCCCTCACACACGCCAAATGAGTCTGGGTTTAGCAGATTTAAGGTACCTCGATGATGAGTGATGTTTATCAGCGTTGACGAATAAAAAATGGAGCTGACGAAGATCTGTTGCTTCTATGACGAGTGTACCCTCTGTTAACCCCCCGAGTGCTGTCTGCATGAGGTGGAAAAATACGCCCTCATGGCAGTTGCGGTAGGTCGGAGCGTTACTTCGTCAGCATCCTAACACCGATGATCCATTGATTCCCTGTACACCCTTTTACTAGCTGGGTTAGCCCTTAATGACTAACTCCCCCGACATTGACGTGGGTTTAGACCCATAAACCCCCATTCTTCTCAGCTAGAAAAACGATATCAATCGATCATCTATACAAATATAGTACACATAAATCATCGACAAGTCAACTACAAATCGACTATAATTAAAATCATCGATGATTGGTGATTTGTTTTAACAAGGAGGTTGGTGTGTTTAGAGGCGGAGGATGATGACTAAAAAACCGGAAAATCAGTCTCTTGTTGAGCAGGCGTTTGGTCGGCTTAGGGATGATATTGTCTTCGGTTTTTTTTCAGCAGCAGATAAACTCAACATCGAATCACTCAAAAAACGTTATGATATGGGGGGGACACCCATACGCGAAGCGCTCAATCGCCTGGTTGTTGTTGGTTTAGTTGAGGCTTTGCCTTTGAAAGGTTTTCGCGTACACTTAACCTCGCTTGAACAAGCGCAAGACATTTTACAAAATCGCCAGTGGACTGAAAAAGTGATGCTGGAGTCTGCGCTCTCTGCCGCAGATGATATGTGGGAGTCGTTGTGTGTGGCGGCATTGCATCGTTTGAAGCGGTGTGTGCAGAACGAGGATTTTGAGACACAGCAAGGCAAGCAAAAGTGGTTGCAACTTGAGCAACAGTTTTTGTGTCAGCTACACAGTGGTTGTTCTTCTTCGTGGCTAACCCGTCATTTTAATCAGCTTTATTTGCATTCCATGCAGTATGAGCAGCAAGGGTTATCTCAAATGGAGGCTCCTGGTGAGTGGATACAAGCACGGTTGGCTTTATACGGTCAACTACTGGATGCGTGTTTATTACGCGATTTGGATTTAATTGAAGAGCAGCGTCAGTTACTAATGACTCAATTACTAGTGGTGTTGCAGCAGACTGAAAAGGGGTAAGTCATCATGACGCCAGCGAGAGAGCCGTGGACTGATCAACGCCTGCAGCGCATTGCAGCTTGCCTAGATTTAGCGTTATCACCAAAGCAGTGCGGGCAAATCCAGCAGTTTTTGAGCTGTTTAAGTAAGTGGAACAAGGCGTATAATTTAACTGCAATCAAAGATCCTGAAAAAATGATCACGCACCACATTGCAGATAGTTTGTCTATTGCAAAATACGTTACCGCATCGCGAGTTTTGGATATGGGCACGGGGGCGGGCTTACCAGGGATACCGTTGGCGATATTGTTTCCAGAAAAACAGTTCACTTTATTGGACTCGGTGGGTAAAAAAGTTCGTTTTTTGCACGAAGTGGTGCGCTGTCTTGGGTTAAAAAATGTCACATTGGTGCATTCTCGAGTTGAGGACTTTAGTCAAGAGGCGTTATTTGATATTATCGTTGCACGAGCGGTTGCATCAACAGCGGATATTATCCAGCAATGCCAACACCTTTTAGCTAACAAAGGGTTTTATTTGTTGCAAAAAGGGGTGTTGCCTGTGCATGAGCTGAAGGTAGTAAATTTACCTTATCAATCGCATAGTGTGGACGTACCTGGCTTGGCAGCAGAGCGTCACGTGATTTTGATAGGGAGAGAAATAAGTCATGGCTAAGGTGATTGCGGTTGCAAATCAAAAAGGCGGGGTTGGTAAAACAACCACGAGTGTTAACTTATCTGCATCATTGGCGGCAACACGACATCGCGTGTTAATGATCGACTTAGATCCTCAAGGTAATGCCACGGTGGGTAGTGGCATTCCAGCAAATGGCTTTTCGGTGTCGATTAATGAGGTGCTGTTAGCGGAAGTGACAGCAAAGCAAGCGGTTATTCAAAGTCAGTGGAAGTATGATGTGTTACCTTCAAATGGTGATTTAACCGTAGCCGAGGTTCGCTTGCTGCAGTCTGAAACTCGTGAGCAGAGTTTGCTAAAAGCGCTGACCCCCATTTTAGATGACTATGATTTTGTGATTATCGACTGCCCACCGTCTTTGAATATGCTGACTGTTAATGCGCTGGTGGCCGCGAACAGTGTACTGGTGCCTATTCAGTGTGAGTACTTTGCGCTCGAGGGCTTGACCAGCTTGTTGGGCAGTATTGATCGAATTAAGAAATCCGTCAACCCTGATCTGCAGATCGAGGGTTTGTTGCGAACGATGTACGATGGCCGTAACCGATTAACCATTGAGGTGTCAGAGCAGCTGATGCGTCATTTTGGTGATCGCGTTTATCAGACAGTGATTCCGCGTAATGTTAGGGTGGCTGAGGCACCAAGTCATGGTGAGCCGGTGATTAGTTACGACCCCAGGTCGCAGGGCGCTGCTGCGTATTTGGCATTGGCGGGAGAAATCATTCGTCGCTATTCGGCGGTTGGTGTGAGTTAGTTTTTACGGTTGAATAAAAATAGAGGGTAATATGAGCAGTAAAAAACGTGGTTTGGGAAAAAATTTGGGTGGTTTAGGGTTAAGTGAATTATTAGGTGGGATTGCTGTATCAAAACCCGATGCTCCCGTGGAACAGGCATTTGAGAACGATGCGGCAGTGAGTCAAGAGTCCAGTAAAGCAGCGAGCAATGAAGATCGTGTTTTTCGTTTACCGGTATCAAAACTTAAGCCGGGGCGTTTTCAACCTCGACAGCATTTTGATGAAACCGCGTTGCAAGAATTAGCGAGCTCAATTCGAGCTCATGGTATTATTCAGCCGCTGGTGGTAAGACGCAGTAATGACGGTTATGAGATTATTGCCGGGGAGCGGCGTTGGCGTGCGGCGCAAATCGCCGGGCTTGAAGTGGTGCCGGCAATCATTCAAGACTTGCCAGAGCAGGCGATGGTGGCTATTGCGCTGATTGAAAATATCCAGCGAGAAGATTTAAACCCACTGGAAGAGGCAACGGCCTTGGATCGTTTACTTAACGAATTTGAACTTACTCATCAAGAGGTGGCGAACGCGGTTGGTAAGTCGCGTGCGGCAGTGAGCAATTTGCTGCGGTTATTGAAACTCAACCCAGACGTGAAGGCCATGTTAGAAAAAGGTCTGATTGATATGGGGCACGCTCGTGCTTTATTGACTTTGGAAGGGGAACAGCAGAGCCAACTAGCGCAAGAAATAATTGATAAAGGACTGTCCGTGAGGCAAATTGAGCAGTATGTTCGTTCACTGAATTCGCAAAATAAGCCGGTCAGTGAGAGTGCCAAAGTGGATCCAAATATTGTTAGCTTGCAGGGGCAGTTGTCTGATCGCTTGGGTGCCAAGGTGGTTTTTCGTCACCAAAGTAAAGGCAAGGGTCAGCTCATCATTCATTACAACAGCGTGGATGAGTTGGATGGTATTTTAGAGCATATTCAATAAGACACTGAGATTTTTTGCTCAATGGCGTTGAGGTCATTGAGCATTGCAAACGAATGCCGGATCCAGTGAAGTTGTCTAGCGCATGATTTTATTCAATTATTCCACTTGAAAGATGACTTAACCTTTCTTTAAAGTCACACGGTGGTGTATGACGGAGAAAGACGCAAGGGACTCGATATGCCTAAAAACTGAATCACATGCGCCTCATGGATTTGATGGGTAAAGAAAGGCAAAGCCAAAAAGTAAACAAAATCAATGTTGACACTTTTCTAAAATGACGTGCCGTCATAAAAGCACGGCCCCGTTGTCTTCGTGATAGCCTCAAGAGGCGTTGACTCATAGTATTAATAGGCTATGTGACAGAATGGGTGTGATCAGTTCGTGGTGTTTAGTAACTCAATAGATAGGAATTTTCTGGTTTGACCTCTCTGGAGGTGCCGTACTTTGGGGTTAAATATAACTTTTATTGTGTAGTTATTTGACTTTTTGTTGCTTTCCATTGTTCCCCGGGTGTTTTGGTTGCTAAATAGTGTCATTTTATTTTGTTTCTGCATTGCCCGGACTCATTAAAGCCGATATAATCCCCGGCTGAATTTAAACAGCCATGCGAGGGGAGTTGTGAATCCTAACGTAATGAACACAGCCATTAAGGTTCAGATGCGCCAGGTATTGTCCTGCTTTGTGCTTGGTTTGCTGCTGAGTGCATTTTATGGCCTCTCGGCTGCTGGAACGTTTTTATTGGGTGTTATCACTGTCGTTGTTCCAAACTTTGTTTTGATGTTTCTTTTTTTTCGACGGTGGCGAGAGCGGTCTCGTGTCAGTTTACTCATTTCTTTATATATTGGTGAGCTAATCAAGCTGATTTTTTGTGGCGTTCTGGTGTTTTTTTCGGTAAAGTTAATCTCCGACAACATCGCTATGATGTTACTTGGCGTAGTATGCGCTTATTTGTCTTTCTGGCTGTTTGCAGCCGGGAGTGTGTATAAAAAAAGCAAACAAGGGGCTTTAAGTGAGCGCGGATAAAGCAATAAAAACCAGTTCTGAATACATTCAGCATCACCTGCATCACTGGCAACTCAATCTGAGCAACTGGACTATTGTTTCAGATAAAAACCCAGCTCATGGTTTTATGGTGCTCAATCTTGACACACTATTGGTTTCGTTTGCGCTCGGGGTTTTGTTTCTTGGTATTTTTTATCTGGTTGCAAGGCGCATTGAACGTGGCGTGCCTGGAAAACTGCAAAACTTTGTTGAATACGCACTGCAGTCTGTGGATGGTTTGGTGAAAGAAGCATTTCATGGTGAAAATAAGTTGCTTGGCCCATTGGCAATTACGATTTTTGTTTGGGTCTTTTTGATGAATTTCATGGACTTAATACCGGTTGATATTTTCCCCCGCCTCGCTGCGATGTTGGGAGCCGGGCACTTTAAGGCGGTTCCAACGGCAGATTCCAATCTCACTTTTGCGTTGGCTTTATCAATATTCGTTTTAATCGTGTTTTACAATTTTAAGGCAAAAGGTGTGCGCGGTCTCACCATCGAAATACTATCCAAGCCATTTGGCTGGTGGTTGTTACCAGTCAACGTGTTTTTTCGTTTTGTAGAAGAAGTCGCTAAGCCACTTTCGCTGTCACTTCGGCTGTTTGGAAATATGTTCGCGGGTGAGCTGATTTTTGTTCTGATTGCAGCGATGATACCGTTCTGGGCGCAGTGGGTGCCGGGTGGAATTTGGGCGATTTTTCATATCTTGATTATCACGATTCAGGCATTCATCTTTATGATGCTGACGATTGTGTATATCAGTATGGCGCAGGAAACACATTAATTTAATAACAAGGGGAAAAAAATGGATACAACACATGTTACGATTATGCAGGCAATTGTTGCGCTCAAAGGATGGGAGTTCTTAGCTGCAGGAATATTGATTGCGATACCGGCAATGGGTACTGCGATTGGTTTTGGTTTGCTTGGTGGTAAGTTTCTTGAGGGGATTGCACGTCAACCAGAGCTCAAGGGTATGTTGATGATGAACATGTTTCTGATGGCGGGTCTCTTGGATGCGTTCGCGGTAATTGGTTTGGTTATGGGCTTCTTGTTGTTATTTGCTCCTGATACGTTCACGGCTGGATTGACAATGAAGAAGATGTCTCAAAACCTAATGAAATAATGACCTTTATCGGTGGTAATAGGAGTTAAGCATGGATCTGAATTTAACATTAATAGGACAAATGATCACCTTTGCTTTATTTGTGTGGTTTACCATGAAGTTTGTGTGGCCTCCTATAACGAAAGCGATGGAAGATCGCCAGCAGCAGATTGCTGACGGTTTGGCAGCTGCTGAGCAAGGTAAGCGTGACTTAGAGTTGGCGCAGCATCAGTCACAGGAAATCATAACCGAGGCCAAGGCAAATGCCGCTGTGATTTTAGAGCAGGCAAATCACCGCGCCAATCAGACCATTGAAGAATCTAAGGCGCGCGCACGAGAAGAAGGCCAGCGTTTAGTTAAAATGGCTGAAGATGACATAGAGCAGCAAATGATTGCAGCGAGAGCATCATTGGTGAATGAGTTAAGCGATTTGACATTGGCTAGCACTAAAAAAGTGTTAGGCGCTGCAATTGATGACAAAACTAACCAGAAATTGGTGGATCAACTAGTGAGTGAGGTCTAATGAGTCAGTATGTTGCCATAGCCAGGCCGTATGCCACTGCATTGTTCGATGTTGTGAGTGAGTCTCAGCGATTTGACTTGTGGCAGCAAATTTTGCGTGTCCTGAGTGCCCTGTCATCAGATGGCAATTTTATTCGTCTGGCTCAGCAGCCTGGGGTAAAGGTTGAGCAAGTGATTAATTTGGTGGTGTCTTGTGTCAACGAATGTTTGGCATTGGAACCAGTAGATGAGCAAGTCTTGCGCCATTTAGTTGGCTCACTAGCTGATAAGAAGCGATTAGTGGCAATGGCTGCCGTGGAGCAGCTTTATTCGAAAAAGCTAGCTCAACAACAGCAAGTTGTGAATGTGGAAGTGACATCAGCTAGCACATTAAGTAGCGAACAACAGCATGATATGATAGCGGCTCTTAAGCGTCGATTTAATTCAGAGGTGAGTGTTCGTTTTGATGAAGATCAAGAGTTGATAGGGGGTGCGATCATTCGCGCTGGAACGTGGGTGATGGATGGGTCGGTACGTCAAAAACTCAACAAATTACAAGAATGCATACGAGGGTAAAGAACTATGGTAGAAGCATTAAAAGCGTCGGATATTAGTGATGTGATCAAGAGCCAGATAAAAGGCTTTGATGTTGCGGCAGAAGTGAGAACCGAGGGAACTATCGTTAATTTAAAAGATGGTATCGTTTCAATTTATGGTTTAACCGACGTGATGTTTGGTGAAATGATTGCGTTTCCTGGTGATACCTTTGGTTTGGCTTTTAACTTGGAGCGCGACTCTGTATCAGCAATTGTGTTGGGTAGTTACGGTCATTTGGAAGAGGGCATGAAAGCGCACTGCACCGGTCGTATCCTTGAGGTTCCAATTGGCGAAGCTTTACTGGGCCGCGTTGTGGATGCTTTGGGCCGTCCGATTGATGGTAAAGGTGCTATTGATGCCAGTGAAACCAGCCCTGTTGAAAAAATTGCACCGGGTGTGATTGACCGACAGTCTGTATCGCAGCCAGTTCAAACTGGATTAAAAGCGATTGATTCCATGGTGCCAATTGGTCGTGGTCAACGAGAGTTGATTATTGGAGATCGACAGACTGGTAAAACAGCGATTGCGATTGACACCATTATCAATCAGAAGAACACAGGTGTTAAGTGTGTGTATGTGGCTATTGGCCAGAAGGCATCGACAATTGCTGCGGTGGTTCGAAAGTTAGAAGAGCACGATGCGTTGAAACACACGATTATTGTTGCTGCAAGTGCGGCTGATGCAGCCCCATTGCAATACCTTGCGCCTTATTCTGGTTGTACCATGGGTGAGTATTTTCGAGATCGAGGTGAAGATGCACTGATTATCTATGATGATCTAACCAAGCAAGCTTGGGCCTATCGTCAGATTTCATTGCTGTCAAAGCGACCTCCTGGACGAGAAGCGTACCCTGGAGATGTTTTCTATTTGCATTCTCGCTTGCTAGAAAGGGCGTCACGCGTTAATGCGGAGTACGTTGAGAAAATGACGAACGGTGAAGTGAAAGGCAAAACAGGTTCGTTAACCGCATTACCTATCATTGAAACGCAGGCTGGTGACGTATCAGCTTTCATTCCTACTAACGTTATTTCAATTACTGATGGTCAAATCTTTTTGGGCTCTGATTTATTTAACTCAGGTCAAAGACCCGCGATTAATGTTGGCTTGTCGGTCTCTCGTGTGGGGGGTGCGGCACAAACTAAGATTATTAAAAAGCTGGCGGGTAGTTTACGTCTGGCATTGGCGCAGTACCGAGAGTTGGCTGCTTTTGCTCAATTCTCTTCAGACCTGGATGATGCAACAAAAAAACAACTCGAGTACGGTGAACGTGCTGTTGAATTATTGAAACAAGCGCAATATTCTCCAGCGTCTGTCGCTGAAATGAGCTTGGTCTTCTTTGCGCTGGAAAACGGTTACCTGAATGACGTTGAAGTGAGTAAGGTTCGTGATTTTGAAGCTGCGTTGTTGCATTATGCTCATCAGTCCAAAGCGGAGCTGATGCAAACGATTCAAGAAAAGCCGGCGTTGACTGATGAAGTGAAACAACAGTTGGCGTCATTATTGGATGAGTTCCAGAAAACCCAAGCGTGGTAAAAACCTATGTCTCAACTCAATAGTATAAAAGGCAAGATTGATAGCGTGAAAAAAACACGAAAAATTACTCGCGCCATGGAAATGGTGGCTGCAAGTAAGATGCGTAAAGCGCAAGATCGAATGCAAACTTCGCGGCCATATGCAGAGAAAATTCGTGAAGTGATTGCGCATGTTGCCGCTAGTCGAAGCGAGTATCACCATGTGTTTTTACAGCCAAGAGAAGTTAAGTCTCGAGTTGGGTACATTGTTGTGACCACCGACCGAGGGCTTTGTGGCGGTTTAAACATGAATTTATTTCGTTCATTATTACAGGAAATGAACGGCTTTCATGAGCGCGAAATTGGTGTTGATTTATGTTTAATCGGAAAAAAAGGTGAGGCTTTTTTCAAGCGTCACGGTGGAAAAGTCTTAGGGTTGGCTAATCACTTAGGCGACACGCCGTCAGTTGATGATGTGGTTGGTATTGTTAAAGTGATGCTGGATGCGTTTGAAAAAGGTGAGTTAGATGCGGTTTATTTGGCATCGAATGACTTTGTTAACACCATGTTGCAACGACCTGTTTCAAGACAACTTCTTCCGTTGGTGCCGGATGAAAAGATAACGCAAGCACACTGGGATTACTTATACGAACCTGATTCAGCTCGTACTATCTTAGACATTTTACTAAGACGGTATATTGAGTCTCAAGTGTATCAGGCCGTCATTGAAAATATTGCATGTGAGCAAAGCGCACGCATGGTTGCGATGAAGAGTGCCACCGACAATGCTGGTGACATCATAAAAGAGCTCACTTTAATTTATAACAAAGCCCGTCAGGCTAGCATCACGCAAGAAATCGCGGAGATTGTTGGCGGTGCGGCAGCGATAGAATAACCAAGAGAGGAACAGTACTATGTCAAATGTGGGTAAAATAGTCGAGATTATTGGTGCGGTTGTGGATATCGAATATCCAGCTGGCTCCATTCCGCGTGTATATGACGCGCTGCACTGTGAATCTGAGGATGTTATTTTTGAAGTGCAGCAACAGTTGGGTGATGGTGTTGTTCGTACTATTGCGATGGACACAACTGAGGGCTTGAAACGCGGCTTGGATGTCACTAACACAGGAGCTCCCATTCAAGTGCCTGTCGGTGAGAAAACACTAGGTCGTATCATGAACGTCTTGGGTAAACCGATTGACGAGGCGGGTGAGATTGGCGAAGAAAAAAGAATGTCTATTCATCGTGAGCCACCGAGTTTTATGGAACAATCTGGTAGTGTTGAGCTGCTTGAAACCGGGGTGAAAGTCATTGACTTACTTTGTCCATTTGCGAAAGGTGGTAAAGTGGGGTTATTTGGTGGTGCTGGTGTGGGTAAAACCGTTAACATGATGGAGCTCATTCGTAACATTGCTATCGAACACAGTGGTTATTCTGTTTTTGCTGGTGTTGGTGAGCGTACTCGTGAAGGAAATGACTTCTACCATGAAATGAAAGAGTCTAACGTGCTTGATAAAGTGTCACTGGTTTATGGTCAAATGAATGAGCCTCCAGGTAACCGTTTGCGTGTTGCCTTGACTGGTTTGACCATAGCGGAGAATTTCCGTGATGAAGGCCGAGACGTGTTGTTGTTTATTGATAACATTTATCGTTACACGTTGGCGGGTGTGGAAGTGTCTGCACTCTTAGGTCGTATGCCATCTGCGGTGGGCTATCAGCCTACGTTGGCGGAAGAGATGGGTAACTTGCAGGAACGAATTACTTCGACGAAAAAGGGTTCTATTACCTCTATTCAAGCGGTTTACGTGCCGGCGGATGACTTAACCGATCCATCACCTGCAACTACGTTTGCTCACTTGGATGCCACGGTGGTGTTATCTCGATCTATTGCTGAGCTGGGGATATATCCCGCGATTGATCCGTTGGATTCCACCTCACGTCAGCTAGATCCATTAGTGATTGGTGAAGAACACTACAATGTTGCTCGTGGCGTGCAAAAAGTCTTGCAGCGTTACAAAGAGTTGCAAGATATCATTGCTATTTTGGGTATGGATGAGTTGTCTGAAGAAGATAAAAATATCGTTTCACGTGCACGTAAAATTCAAAAGTTCTTGTCTCAACCTTTCTTCGTGGCAGAAGTATTTACGGGATCGCCTGGTAAATATGTCTCGTTAAAAGACACAATACGTGGCTTTAAAGCTATCTTGAGTGGCGAGTATGATCATTTGCCTGAGCAAGCATTCTATATGGTGGGTGGCATCGATGAGGTGGTTGAAAAGTCGAAGGCCATGTCTGGTTAAAACAGTAGGAAAAAATAAATGAGTACGAAAACCATGATGCTGGATATTGTTAGTGTGGAGTCACAGGTTTATAGTGGTACGGCTACGTTTATTCAAGCTACTGGCTCTCAAGGTGAGTTGGGTATTTACCCTGGGCACACCGCGTTAATCACTTCAATTAAACCCGGCCAAGTACTCACGCTTGATGAAAGTGGCGAAGAACACATTTTCTTCATTGCCGGAGGAGTGATGGAAATTCAGCCTGACAAAGTGACAATCTTATCAGACACGGCAGTTCGAGCAGATGATCTCGATGAAGCTTCAGCAATTGCAATAAAAGAGCGTGCAGAAAAAGCGTTATCAGAGCAGCAATCTGAAGTGGCCTATTCGTCAGCGTTGTCTGAACTTGCGATGGCAGCAGCGCAATTGAAAGCCATTGGGGAATTGCGTCGTAGAGCTAAAAAGTAACATTTTTTTATGATAAAATAATCATACTTTAATATCCGAGCAAAGGAGTGAGTGATGGGGTTGAAAGTGGTTATATTGGCTGCCGGTAAAGGCAAGCGAATGGTTTCGAATCTACCTAAAGTACTACATACTATCGGCGGTAAGTCGATGTTAGATCACGTGGTTGACACGGCTAACTCAATTGACGCGGAAGAAGTGTTTGTTGTTCATGGTAATGGCGGTGATCGCGTTAAGCAGCACTGTTCTCATTTAGCCGTAACCTGGGTGAAACAAGAAGAGCAGCTGGGAACGGGGCATGCCGTTATGCAAGCACTGCCTTTCTGTAAACCAGAGGATAAATTATTGGTTCTTTACGGCGATGTGCCATTAATTTCGACTCGCTTATTGCGTCAGTTAACCCAAGACACACTGCCGAATGGTATTGGGCTGGTGGTGACTCAATTAGCAAACCCCACGGGTTTTGGTCGTATTGTGCGAAACGAGTTAGGTAATATCGTTTCTATTGTAGAGCACAAAGATGCAACTGAACGTGAACTCACAATAAATCAAGTTAATACTGGCATTATTCATGCGCCTGTTTCCTTTTTGCAAGCGAACCTACCTTTGCTGAACAACAAGAATGCGCAAGGCGAATATTATTTAACCGATATAGTGGCTCTCGCAGTAAAAGCGGGCACCCCTGTGAGTGGTGTGATGGCACATGATTCGGAGGAAGTGTTGGGTGTTAATGATCGCTGGCAGCAAGTGAATTTGGAGCGTTATTATCAACGTAAAATGGCTAAGAAACTGTTGTCTTCAGGTGCTCGACTAGCAGATCACAATCGTATCGATATTCGGGGTAATTTGGTTGTTGGATCAGACTCGTTTATTGATGTGAACTGCCTGTTTGAAGGTGAGGTCTCGATTGGCCGTCACTGTGTCATAGAGCCTAATGTTGTGATTAAAAATGCGGTTATTGGTGATTATGTGCATGTTAAAGCGAACAGTGTGATAGATGGTGCCAAAGTTGATACGTCTGCTGTTATTGGCCCCTTTGCTCGTGTTCGTCCTGATTCTTGGGTTCAGCAAGACGCCAAGGTGGGTAATTTTGTTGAAATAAAAAAAACCACTGTTGGTCAGGGTTCTAAAATTAATCACTTGAGTTACGTTGGCGATGCCACACTGGGCTCCGACGTTAATGTTGGTGCTGGCACGATCACTTGTAATTACGATGGTGTTAACAAATTTTCAACCACCATAGGTGATAATGCTTTCATTGGTTCAAATTCGTCATTGGTAGCGCCGCTGTCTATTGGTCGAGGCGCGACCGTTGGTGCTGGCTCAACCATCACTCGTGATGCCTTGGCGGATAAATTAGTCGTCGAACGTTCGACTCAAAAAACCATAGACGGATGGAAACGTCCCGAAAAAAAGTGCGTGACTGAAGCCGAACTTGTTTAGGTTTCCATCACGACGCATTCTTCTAGGCTAATTTGCGCGAGTGTAATTCATGGCAAGAAAAATTCGGATTTATACTCAGGT
This sequence comes from uncultured Gammaproteobacteria bacterium, assembly GCA_902581285.1. Classification (GTDB taxonomy): domain Bacteria; phylum Pseudomonadota; class Gammaproteobacteria; order Coxiellales; family Coxiellaceae; genus CACHNP01. Next base: position 59,267 of record CACHNP010000009.1, read on the forward strand.
TGATTTGGCTGTAGGAGATGTGGCTTTATTGGAAAAAGCTGCCAGTCATCACTGCATTCAGGTTTTGCGTTTATCTTCTGGAAAAAGAATCACTCTTTTTAATGGCGACGGCTGTGAGTATGAGGTCGAGATTCGGTCTTGTTCGAAGGGAAGAGTTGAGTTCGAGGTTCTCTCTATTGATGAGAACATTGGTTGCGAGTCACCGCTTGAAATTCATTTGGCGCAAGGTTTGTCTCGCGGTCAGAAAATGGATTTTGTGATTCAAAAAGCAGTGGAGTGTGGGGTTCGTCATATCACACCATTGTTGACTGAGCGTAGTGGCGTTAAAATACCGCCGGAGAAGGTTAAAAAAAAACAAGCACACTGGCAACAAGTGGCAATTAGTGCATGTGAGCAATCGGGTCGTTGTGTCATTCCCGTCGTGCACGAGCCGGTGTCCTTTTTTGATTATGTTTCCAAGCATACTGAAATCAAATTCGTTGCTCATGTTGTTGCAGATTCGAAGCCTAGTGATTTTGTGGGTATTAAAAAAGCGCATGTGTTGATTGGTCCTGAGGGTGGTTTCAGTGAGAGTGAAATTTTGCATGCTAAAAAAAATCATTGTGAACTGATTGCATTGGGGCCACGTGTACTTAGAACGGAAACGGCACCTATTGTTGCTTTGACGTTATTACAATCACGTTATGGCGATATTAATTTCTGAATGGTTGTTTTTTTTTTATTCTTATTTCTTATACAACACGTTGATCGGTATAAATATTTCGCGTTAGTCTTTACATTAATTCAAAACAATGATACAAAAATACTATGTCGACGTTTGCTACATACACATAAATAGATTTTATGATTTTCTCATGGAACGAGAAGACTCTAAGGACAGAGTCGTTGGTATGGAGCCAGAGCCAAGGGGTGATTTATCTCACCCCTTCTTTTTTAAGGCCTGAAATCAGGGCCTTTGTA
>CACHNP010000010.1:0-30000 GCA_902581285.1 uncultured Gammaproteobacteria bacterium
GGGGTCGTTAATGAAAGCGATATTGACCAAACCATCTGCCAAATTCAATGCTGTCTCAATCGATTCGGCAAGACGCTGTTTGTTATTTTCACGCACTTTCACCCGATCCACCACCACTTCAATCGTGTGCTTCTTACGCAAATCCAACTGAGGTGGCTGATCGAGGTCATGCAGCACACCATCCACTCTAGCACGAATAAAACCCTGCGCTTGCAATTTAGCAAACAGCTGCGCATGCTCACCTTTGCGATCCCTTATCACTGGCGCCAAAATCATCAAGGCAGTACCTTCATCTAAAGCCAACAAGGCATCAACTATCTGTGATACCGTTTGCGCTGCCAAATCCGTGCCATGCTCTGGGCATCGTGGAGTTCCAACTCTGGCATACAATAGTCGAAGATAATCATAGATTTCTGTGATCGTACCAACGGTTGATCGCGGGTTGTGTGACGTGGCTTTTTGCTCTATAGAAATGGCGGGTGACAAACCTTCTATCCAATCCACGTCCGGCTTTTCCATCATGGACAAAAACTGACGAGCATACGCTGACAAAGACTCAACGTAACGTCGTTGACCTTCCGCATACAAGGTGTCAAACGCTAAAGATGACTTACCTGAACCAGATAGCCCAGTTATCACAATCAGTTTCTCTCGGGGAAATTGCACCTCGATGTTCTTTAAATTATGAGTACGAACACCCTTAGCGTGAATGGAATGAGTCGCCATAAAAATCCCCAAAGAATGAAATTGCTCAATTATAAACATAACCTCAACCGTAAGCAAAGGCTGATCAAACCAGTCTAGAAAAGACCAAAGAAGCTGAGCAATAATGCAACATTTTACCCGTGTTTTCAGTAAGCGAAAAGAAACAAACGGCCAAATAACACGTCACGACGCTAGACCAGACCAAATGCGCAGATAATAGCGATGTTATCAACGCATTTTTGCCAACTACCTCAGCGGTAAAAAGACGTCTGCCAAGTTGATCGTCTCTTGAGCACTGATCTGCGAAGCTGGCTTGTGACTTTCATCGGGTTGATTTTTCGCTCGCTTAGTTGCCCTATCCTGAAATAAATCAGAATATGATCTTCTCTTGCGTTTTTCACAAAAACCATAAATGACAGAGGCCACTTTCTCCGGTTCATTGCTTGCCGCTAAGTACATATAGAGAGAACTACCCAACTGTTTTTGCAAACACCAAGCAGATGATGAGCTGGCAGCAGTACCGGCTGAACGTATTGCGAGCTGATTAAACGTACTCAAGCCGTTTATGGCCTGCCGAAAAAATCCAATCGAACTGGCACACGCTTTTTGATTACCCGATAAACTGTGGGTTCTTTTTTCCCATTGAAACAAACTCGCAAGAATTTCAATCTTTTGCACTTTATCAATACGATTCATGAGATCAACCCAGTTTTTATATCCGCCAGGATTGTCACTAGACAGTTTTTCACATCTTTTTTTATAACTTTTTAACTGACTATCAAAGCTCAGCCAAAACTCATAGCCTTTATCTTTACTATCACAATGCGTGACCTGGTCAATAAGAGCAAGGTACTCTTTTATTTGACCTTTCAATGCGTTATTCGGTTTATTTTCGCATTCATTCAGAATATGTTGAATCCCTTTAAAGATATCAATTAACTGTTGCTCATCCTCATAACGGATTGAGACAGTATAAACCAATTGAGACATCAGTGTTGTCGAACTAGAATACTGAGCGGACTCAAAAAATAAAATAAGAAGACTGATCATTTCCGCTGGAAAAAAACTCACGAATGACTGCCATTCATTACCACTAAAAATAACTTTATTAAAACGATCGAACCCACTGTAACCGCCACAAGAATAATAACCCAACGACGCTTTTTGGCTGGTATTTTTTTTCATTTCAGCAATGAGATACTCCACCATCAGATCCACTGCGACACGGGTTTTCAATACCGCAGTCACACTGCTATCTAAAAACAGCTCACGCATCGAATTAGCAACCAACTCAACGTCATAACGTTGTCCACTTAAAAAGCGCTGCTTCATACACAGGTAGTCCTTGACTGACACGTCTTTTAATGCTTTTATCTCGCTCTGTTTTAATACGGCAAACGGCTTTAATCCGGCGGAGCTTGAGAGCAGTGGAAATAGCACATTCCACCCTGAAAAAAATCCAGAGACACAATCTATCACCCACTCATAGCTTTGACCTTCACTACGCCACTCACTTTCAATAGAATCTTGTTTGAACAACAATGACTTGAGTAATTTAGCATCCGCCGGTTGGCTAGAGGCTAAATTGTCACACAGAGAATAGATGGCTTGGCGCCCTTGGGTCATCCTCCATTCACTCCCCTCTTTTTTACTAACCATACGAAAGATCTGCAAACAACAATCCAGTGTCTGCGAATTCGAAGAAAACTGAGCAAAATCCAATAAACGCGCTTCGTCTTCGGAAGGTATGTTATCAACCACCTGTTGCAAGAGTGATTCGCCTCCTCGGGCCCAAACAGGTGCGTTGACACCAGCACAAAATATCACACTCCGTAACCAACGAACCAATTCGTCATCAAATTTACTAACCTCATTTAAAACGGAATTGATACTCGTTATTTTAATACTAGCAGTCGTATTTTCATTATTCAGTAACGTTTTTAGTCGTCGAGCACAGGCCAGCATGTCTTTGTGCTTTATCATTCGAAGTCTGCATTGATTGAGTGAACTGCTATCGTAATCCTGAGGCAATTCGTTTGCTTGTTCCACTGGACTTAAATGTTGAACAACTTGATTCTGTAAAGCCGGGGTTGACTCCAACAACCGATTAACTGCGTCAACTTGCTGATTTTTTAATTCGAGCGAGCGTTCGGCATACTGCCGAGGCGTCAGGGGTTCTAATCGACCACAGGCATATTCCCCCAATCGACCTTGTGCTAATGCTAACATCAGATCTGTTACGTGTGCGCCACACGTCGTTCCGTCATATTGTTGACGCTGAACAGCTATCTCATTCCCCACTGAAATCTGATTGGACAGGTTCACGCAGTCTGACAACTCCACATCAAACGCTTGAAAAACCAATTGCAACAATGAGTCAGGGGCAATGTTTTTGAGTTGGCCATCACCACCATGCAAACAGCTGACTTGCCTCATTTTGGGTGGTGCAACCGAAGTTTTTTCTTGTTGACTAACGCTCTTCATGTACTCCGCGTTATCTTGTCGCGAACGCCGATAAAACGAATTAGTTGCACAAAAATGCTCAAGGTAATTGAGGTTAATCACATGACTCGAACATGCTTGTGTGGAATCATAGTGTTCGACATGAATAGAGCATTGCGGTGTTTGATCACTAGCCCCACCTGGTCGCGAACTTGATGACGTTGCCGATGACGTTACCTTGGTATGACCGAAAAAACTGATATTCAAAATAAGTAAGGTCCAATGTCCAACACCACCCGAAGTCCATCGATCGACGCTCACACCGCCAGCAGTCCAATAGGGTATTGCGACTTTGTAGCACGAATCACTTACGTTCCCCTGGTATGCTGCCTTCACCTTTCGAGCGATAACACGCAATTGATCACACGGCGATACCGCACTTTCTAACAAAGATGAAAATAGCACGTAATAGGCTTTATTGACCAGCCGTGGTTGGTGTGACTGATCACATAAAGTGGCAGCATAAGACTGGAATGGGCGTTCTGTAATTGCCTTCAAATCACGGTTCCGCGTAGCTTCATCTTGCCAGGTACCATACGATAACGATAGCAATGACGGAAACAAACTCATCATTCCCGATAAATAATTTGCCCACGGGTCCACCACCGCCTTATCAGTGACACCACCCTGCTGATGTTCTGAAATAAGATTATCCGCTGGCGAATAGTAGTCAAGCACCAGACCCAAGTCAACGCCTGGAATGTCAGCGCTTTGATTTGAGACATCCTGATTATCAACGCGTTGAGCATTGAGGACAAGGCTATTAGACACCGTGGCATCGTGATTCTTTTGAGATACATTTTTCATGGTGATGCCTTTGTTGTTTTACTTGACCCATTTGTGCAGCTATGTTGCAGACCATCATACCTGAAAATGAAATCACGTCATATTAACTTAGTATTAACTGGGCACCAAACACCAAATTTCGACATCCCTGGCGAATCAGCTAAGGATAAGGCGGTAATATTTACGCCAAATGAAAGAAAAATGAACAACCTAATCTCAATTCAGCGTACTTTTTAATTCGTCGGCACTGACTAAAAAATGCGTGCAGGACTGTTGTTATCCTGATTCTCGTGAATACCGCCCCGTTTTGCTTATTGAAGGCAAAACCAGTACAATGCGAGCATATTTTACACCACCTTAGACACACGAGGAGCTTGAATGAACGCACGTCAATCCACACAAACGGTCATTGCTGTTGGCCTCATCATGGCATTTCGTATGCTCGGTTTATTCATGTTACTGCCGATCTTTTCAGTGGCTGCATTGTCTTTATCTGGCCACACGCCATTTCTCATTGGTGCTGCCGTGGGGATATACGGCCTCGCTCAAGCCTGTTTGCAAATTCCGTTTGGCGCCTTATCCGATAAAATCGGACGTAAACCGGTCATTGTGTTTGGACTCGCTCTGTTTGCACTAGGCAGCATCATTGCTGGGATGTCACACAGTATTTACGGCGTGATTATTGGTCGCGGTATTCAAGGTATGGGGGCCATCGGTAGCACGTCACTTGCACTGGTTGCCGACATGACTCGTGATGAAAATCGAACCAAAGCCATGGCAACGATTGGGATGATATTTGGACTCTCATTCGGAGTCGCGATCATACTCGGACCGCTGCTTAATTCGCATTTTGGTCTCCAAGGTATTTTTTATTTTACTGCGATATTAGCGGTGTTTGCTTTGTTTCTGGTTTACACCATTCCCACACCGCCAAAATTATCCAAAAACACCAACCTGCCAAAACAAAATTTCGCCGCAATATTCAAACGTCCGGATTTAATGCGCTTGAATTTTTCTATTTTTACGAAACACGCGATCATGAGTATTTTATTCATAGCGCTTCCACCGCTACTCAATCTGTACGTCAACCCACAAGGTTACCACCAAGCTCTCTTCTATTGCGTGGTTTTAACCTTTTCGTTTTTTGCCATGATACCTTTTGTAATCAATGCGGAAAAAAACCGGCGCATCAAGGGAACCTTACTTGGTGCCGTGATAGTGCTCATATCATCGCAACTCATGCTGTACACGTTGAGTAACAACGCTATTGATATCGGCATTATTTTATTTTTGTTCTTCACCGCTTTCACACTGATGGAATCAATTTTACCGTCTCTGGTATCCAAACTAGCGCCGTTATCTATTAAAGGAGCGGCCATGGGTGTGTATTCCACATCGCAGTTTATTGGCATTGCTTTTGGTGGTGCCATTGGTGGAATCATTTGGAAGTACACCAGCTTGAATTTTTTATTCCTGTTCAACGCCGCTCTGGCTACCATCTGGCTAGTCTATTTACTATCGCTAAAGAAAGTCACATACACATCCACCTTTATCTTCAAATGTCAACAAACCGCAACTAATGACAACTCGTATGATAAAGTCATCAATGCAATTGAGGGGGTAAAAGACTACGCCATCGCTGCGCATGAACAACTTTTATACATAAAAGCCGACAAAAAAATTATCGACGAAAACAAATTGCGTAATGCATTAGAAAAGGCTAATCTATTGGTTTGTGAGAATAGTAAGTATTAACATGTTGAGGAGACAAGGATAATGGCTAGAGGTGTAAATAAAGTACTACTGATTGGGAATTTAGGCGGAGATCCGGAAGTAAGATACACAGCAAGTGGTAATGCCGTTGCAAACGTAACATTGGCAACCAGTTCTGCTTGGAAAGACAAGAGTACCGGAGATTTACAAGAACGAACAGAATGGCACCGCATCGTATTTTTTAATCGGCTAGCAGAAATAGTCGGTGAATATTTGCACAAAGGCTCAAAAGTTTACATTGAAGGCTCCCTGAGAACACGTAAATGGGAAGACAATGAGAACATTACCCGTTATACCACCGAGATTATTGCTAACGAAATGCAAATCCTCGACTCCAGAAACAGCGGACAAAGACCACCTAGCTCTGGGCAAAATCAATACGCCAACGGTAACACTGCTCAAGCCAATGGCAACACTGCGTCTACTAACCAGTCCCCTGCGTTTGAAGAAGACGACATTCCATTCTAGTTGGTAACAAACCCGATACCAAAACCGCGATTCTGCCGTCTCGCGGTTTTTTTTGTCTTAATTTCAGCGCGTAACACCATCAATCGAAAACGAGATGAAGCGTCACTTTACTCTTAAAGGGGCCATAACACCAGTTAGAATAAAGCAATAAGTCATTGAAAATAATGAAATTAGGCCTTTTAATTTACCATAAAATAAAATATTCATAAATTGTTAATAAAAAAAGGCTATAATAGCGTAAGACAACGAGTAAACTTGGTACAGGGTAGTATTATGGCGCAGAGTCAAAACGGTGAAAACAGTCAACTTCAGTCGAATCTTAAAGAAGAAAATAAAAAAAAGGCGCTAAAAAAACAGCAGGAATTGCTGCAGGCACAACAAAACCAGCCGGGTCAATTTTTAAAAAACCCAGCCACCGGCATAAAGCGTTTTAATGAGATTGCAAGGGAAATCAGTCAGCAACCGAATAATGTTGGCCACTTTCAGTGCCAGCCAGGATCTGCAAAGCAAGTCCGCATAAACACCAATTCCAACCTAACCATCATTGCATCAGCCCAGCCCAACGGTTGCGTTTATCGGTTCCAAGCAAACAGCTCAACACAGCAAGGACGCCAGATAGAGGCCAAACTTCCGCCCCGCCTGACACAGATACAATTACTTGCCGAGGTGATGTACGCGCAAGAAAAAGCGAATTCGCCTGATGAAGACCATCTAAGCTTGAATATCAGAATAGTCTTCATCCCACCTGAAAATGCTCGCATGGTGCACGATTATTTTACCAAATTCTTTTCAACCGTCACCATTAATGGGAAAACCTTCAAGAAAAAGAAAGATGTTAAAATCGAATACGAAACTGAGCTCGGTCTAGTCGACAGCATAGCAGCCATCGACGAAGAATCAGTAGCAAGTCCATCCAAGTTCGAAAAAATCCTAGAAGCCATATTTCCAGTTAAGTACAAGAAACCACTTTCCCCTTTGGATGACAACACCCGTGATATCGCAATCACCTACCTAATTAAACAGTGGGATCAACTATTAGCGGATGAAAAAACAGCCGCACAAGAATTGATAAAGCAACGTCAAACTATATATAAAACTAAAAACATCGACCCCAAACGACTGAACGAAATCACACTCTGGCAAACATGTTTCGCATTAGATGGTGCAACAGCAAAAAAAGCCTGTCCAGCTGGACTTAAATTATCCCATCCGCTGTACTTTTATTTTAGTGATAAAATCGATGGTGCAGAACGAGTGAACCATGCTTTCAAACAGTGGTTAGACGGAAAAAGTAAAGAACACCAGGAATTATTCACCCAGCAATTGCGATTCGGGCGTCAAGATAGACTAATAGACAAAGAAAAATTAAACCGACAGGTGTATTTTACCCATGAAAAGGAACTAACTTGCCCTGTTGACGATAATTTTCTGCAGACAAGTAACGCTGTCGATCTTGTGACAGCCATGGAAAATATCGCAACTGAAAATAACGTGACAACAAAAGACGGACGGTATGCCATTGCAGATGAGATGTATACTCACTTAAAGACCAACACCACAGGCCAGGTGGGAGTCGGCGTGTTTTACGGGGCGTTTAAGTCAGTGAGAATAGCGGCGTCAAATCAATTAATCGCAAATCTTGAAGCAACTAATGCTGTTTGCAAAGCCATTGCATCATACTCACCTAAGGCCATTATTGCCATTCTACAACCCGTGTACAACAAACAAGACACTGTCGAAAAAAAGGTGAAATTTCATGAAGTATTGGATGAAATCCTAAAGGTAGGAAAAAATCCTCATGACCTCTCCGAAGTCAATCAAGAGGAAATAAAAAAACACTTTACATTTAAATTAACCGCGGTTTTAGAAAATATACTTAAGGCAATCAACACACTGAATAACGCGTTCGATAAAAAACTCGGAACAATACCGACAGCAGAACAAAACAACTTTATAGCCGCTTGTAAGCCACTTAAAATGTTCGAAGATCTGTCTCCAATAAAACTGACACAAAACCAAAAAGAAAAGATGAAATGCATAGCAACCGAACTCAACAAGCTACTGAAAAAAGAACCACAAACATCAGCCCGCAGTTTTTTTCAATTGACATTTTTTTCTAAACAGGGAACTGATTATGAAACACTAAAGGAGTTTCTCACAAAAAGCCCAAACATAAACTCCAAACTTACAAAAGCCTAATTTCTTAAATAAAAATTAAATCAATAAAAATCATTAAATCAGCGATTTTTCGTGAAAAAGAAACGGTGTTTTCTTGCTGACAAGTCAAACAAAACCGCGTAACATGATTTGCAAGATAGCTTTCAAAAAACACTCAGACGACACAGGAGATAGATCATGCCAATCGTTATTATAGACCCAGTAGATGATGCCCAAATTGTAACTACTATCAATAAGCGTCATAAAGAGCGTTTAGTGGCACTGTGTGCAGCTGTAACTACGCCAGGTAATTCGTATTTACTCAACCCCGAAACACATAAGGCCATATCTGATTTTTCATCCATGATCGACCAAACTGAAACTTTTATCGAGGGGAACCTAAACCTGAGTAAAGATGGCATAACTAGTGATTACCTGGAAAGACAAAAGCCCAACAATGAAGACTACTTCACCGGAATAGATGGAAAAGCACAAAAGTTTCAAACGTTGTGTGAGAGGCTAATACAAGGTGGTTACAAAGGTGCCGCCTGGGGAAATGCAACGCTGCTGCGTCCCAACGCAAGACTCGCCATGCTTGATTTTTTTAAGTTTTACTCACTTAAACTGACTATCGACGCCGTTCGTAATCACATAGTTAGTCGCATCAACGTCCTAGCTCCTGAGAATCACTATTCAGTCGATGATAGTCATACATTTACCCAACAGAATCCTGATGCTGTCGAACCATACCGTGCTAACGATTCATTTTACAACGATGCCACTTCACAGAAAATCATTCAAAGCATAGACCCTAAATCGGACGGATCCGTGTTGCAAAAGCTACTAGACGGTGATCCATTTACCGAAAAACTAAAAACTGCAGCAACTGTTTTCCAGAAAAACGGCGGGCAATTACCTGGTGTGGATGACCAATCAAACCTTTATCAAAATGTGATTAATGTTCCTCTAAAGCAAATCCAGTGTTTCAAGAAAGATGAAGCAAAATTAAAAAAGGTAAGCGAGGTGATAGCATCATCAAAACTCTTTTTTGCTGCCGCCGATAAGTTACTCAAATTAGTGGAAAGCAATAACGGTACTGATAATCAACACAAAATGTTGTGGTTTATTTCTTTCATAGCTAAATCAACAGCGGATTCTCAATCACCGTGCTTTGAAAATTCGCTTTTAGATGCAACAGATACTCAGACAAGCACCTTTGGTGGAAATTGCAACAAAATTCACTCCATAAAATTAATCTTAGGCAACACGGAGTACAGTGCTAATCAACATCCGTATTTTATCCAAATCAGTCACATCATTAAGTCCTTCAAAAATCGGTGCCAGGCATTAAAAACCAACATGTTAACTAATATTGAAGGGTACAATGAAGATGATTTTTCTCAAACACAAACAAATGCGAAGTATCTGAAACAACCTATTGAGTCGTTGTTCACTGGTGAACAGGATCCGGAAATAGTAAAGGAAGGCACTCTAGAAATAGCGGGGAAGATTCATTTTGCCACAACTGTAAGCAATCGAGATATGATTGATCTAGGACACCCCGCGTCTGATTTAACTGATGCAGATCTACAAAAAAAACTCACTCTTCGTGACAAAACCAGACATAAAGACGCAGAACTCAAATTGGCGCGAACTGAATCTGTACAAAAGCACTTTGGAACTTTTTTCAATCATGTTACTAGTGCTAAAAAACATTTCAAAGATTACAGAAAAAAAATTAATGAGCTGAATTAAATATCGGTCGGTTTAAATTAGTACCAAGGTGAAAGACGGGTAGCGAAGATAGACTTTGCGATGTTAGTTTTATTACCTAGTGTTTAATATGGGCATAACAAGAACTCACTTGATTTAATAAAGCATGAGAGTCCGCATTGAAGAAATTAATTGATTTCACCGAGCAACTGAAACTCGTTAGGAGACCACAATGCCAATCATAACAGACGAAGAAATGGATGAATCAAATAACATTCTTGTTTCGATAATTTTGTGTAGAGTTGCGCATAAAATGGCACCCGATGAACGAGATAATTTCCTGAAAATAACAAAGGCAATTAAAGGCCAACATGCTCGTGTTGTTGAGCAAATATGCGCGGTGGCAAAGCCTTACTTGGAGCCAGAGACAGTCGAATTATTAGCCTCCTCCTACAATCGTGTACCCATGATCAACGCTCATTCGGCTCAGGTCTTTCACCAAAAAGTAGAAGAACTCACAGACGATATACGCATGATCAACCGACTCGACATTCAACAATCTGATGAACGCTACATCAAGTTCCTGGAAAACAACGCGGACCACTTCAGTAATCACCCAGCCGCATTGCAGGGCCAACTGAAGTTGATTGCACCGCGGCGAATTGCTGAATTAATTTTATGGCAATTAAGTGCATACGTGCTTTGCGCTCCACAAAAACAACACCAGCGGAAACGCATATTCAATACCATTCAGCCATTGATCACACACGCCAGACAAGTTCATTTGACCAACACACCCTCGTGGTGGACTGTTTTTTTTAACGATGTTTTACACCTACCAAAAAACAGCTCAAGCCCTGACAATGAAACAGAGCAGCACCTCAACCGCGTTCACAAAATGTTTCACCAAGACACTGAGCCAACCAGCTTAACCAAGCTGGAAAAAATTCGTCATTTGGCTGGTTACTACTCTTTATTTCTAGCATGCCAGTCACATCTGCCAGATTTCTCACAACAGACGCCATCTAATGTCACCAAGACAGACACTCAACATGATACCCCATCGACACAACACCCAAAGCCTCACACCGTTAACACCCGTTTGAATACAAAATTATTCAAACAACATTTGCAGCGCAATATAATGAGGATTTCTACTCTCCCCTTCAAGGGTAATCGAGATAAATCCAGCGCCGTCTGTGAGTACCCCTATAACGATCCGCAAAAAGAATTCAGTCGCCAACAAAAACAATTGTCTGACCGAATTATCGCGGCATTAACTAATATTAATGCCGATATCGACCTCCCGCCCCCCAATGCTCAGACAAGTGAGTATTTAGAAAAAAAACTAATCGAGTTAGAAAACCGTATCACCAGCGCAACAAAAAACCATCCTCATATCAATGCAAATCACCGACATGGTGTGTGTTTATTTGCGCATTTCAGTTCTGAAACCAAATTCCTCCACAGCCTCACCACATCACCACAAATCAAAACCATTGATGCGACCACTTTACTGTTCGAGGATGAACTCCATCAAATCATTGATGCCATCAGTCAAGCGCATACTCGACTGCACCAACTCACTGACCGCTTAGCAACACAAATGTTATCTTCTGACACAGCGCAAAAAAAGGAGATTAACCCATGCGCTTCACCAAGATCAGTTTCCAATCTGAGCCAACGATTAACTCCAACGCCTTCACTCAACTATACGTCCAATACGTTTGATGCAACAAAAGTGATTGAACAAACTGACCATAAATCTTCTGATCCTCATCTCACCACCAAGGTGGTGCAACAGAATAATCACGTCAACGCGTCATTCCCACACACAAACACAATAGATAAAAAAACAATGCGATCAGTTAAACCGATACACCACCCGGCACCAAAACAAATAAAAGAGCATCTACTCGTTATGTACTGTCCAATTGAGACCGTGAATGGCGTCCCTCATTTGGTCACTCTCGAAGATGCTTTTGAAGGACACCCAATCCTGTATCAAATACTTTTCCAGGAACTGCTTAGTCGTGATAATCAGTACTATAAACTGAAAAAACGGGTCCGCATTGATGACAAATACATCTTGCTGACTGACTCTCAACTCAGATCGATACAACAGTTGCAAGGTTACCATCAGCCGGCAGGACGGCAGCTGTCTCAACTCATTTTGACCAAAAAAAATTATGCAAAAGTGTTACACCGGATGAAACAATGGCAACTACCGATTACTGATTACCCTGTCATCTACCGACTTACCTGTTCATCTCCAACCAACTCACCTCGAGAAGACATAGAACACAAAAAACGTCAGCTCTCCAGCCGACGACCCGCACTAACATCAGAAAACTTAGCACGTGCGCAGTCATCACAAAATAAAATAAAGCACAGAACTCGAATTTATAAACCGAATCCAAAAAAAGCCTCGCAGTCGTCTCGCGGTTATGCCGATATACACAGTCCAAAAACCAGACGATCGAATTCATCGCTTCAACGAATCAACGCGAAAACCCCAACAGAACCTGACTCAGAACGACAAATGAATAAAATGAACCGAGCCAATATTCATCAATTTCGTCACCAGTTTCATACCAATCCCGAACTGTTCATAAAAAATGGGAGTCGAACCAACGACACTACCCACTCAAATCCAAATGAGGGGGCAACCACGGTCAGTGTTTCAACAGTCACACGAGTGAGCTCACCCGAACCACTACTCAAAAACAGAGACGAATCAACCAGAATCACGGCTTCAAATTTTCAATTCACTAGCGATAGACTTGAGGAAGTGACCGCTCAGTTAAAGAAAATTCAACAGGAACAACGCACCCCTCAACTCATTAGATAACGTTTCTAAAGAAAATGCACCGATACGTGTGATTAAATCATCAACCTTTTGTAGTCTATTTTGTTTCTGGCATGACGCATGTATAAATTAACTTATTATTAGCATCATCATCTATTTTAAATTGACCGATGTATCAAGCAAAAAACCAATTTTTAGTTGGTATTTTGCAGCGCACCAGCAAAAACCTATCAACTGTGTTGTGCCTTCCTGCATACAGCGCAAGATCTTTATGACCATTACCCAATAAATCAAATGTAGGAGGTGCTGTTGTTATTCCATTTCCTATTATTCCTTTAGCGTTGATAGCTTGATTATACTCTTCGTGGTACAAGTCTTCTACCACATAAGTTTGCAAAAAAACATCGAATATTGGTTTTGTATAATGTAGACTTGCTTTTGTATTGCCTCCATCATCCGCAATAATAATTATATGACCATCTTTATTAAAACTAATAGTAACGGTGTGACCTTCTTCAATAGTATAACTCACGTTGTTATGACACTTCAGTAAACATTCCTCGTAAGATAAAGCTCTGACATCATGATAAGAAGTAAAGATACGTATGTCATGAGGAAGCAGCTCACCGTCATTTTTATATTTGTTATTATTCGTTGCATAACAGACCGAAAAACCTAGAATGCCTATTAAGAATACACTTAAAATTTTTTTCATCACATCCTCCGCAAGCGGTTGCTTTATCTGAAATATAGTACAAATTTAATAGTCGTCAAGCTGTTATCACGAATGAATGTAACATGTTGTTTAAGCGGTTTTTATATCTGAATTCGCGTTAAAGTGAATGCAAGAATCGATATCGTAGTTGTTAATAATGATAACGGGCTCCTGATTGGTGCACAGGAAAGAGGTGCTAAAACTTATTTTTTGGTGTTTTTTTCCTGAATATTGTGCTGGGTATCGGGAGGCGGCTACACCTATTTTTCTCATACCCTATACTCAATATAACAGCAACATGTTGATTTTGATGATGTATTTAGAATTTGATAAATTGCTGAGATAGTCTATAACTACACAGTAAAATAAAGATTAAGGTTAAAGGAGATGGAGCATGATTAAAAAAATAACAGGTTGTTTGATGATCTTATTCATGGCAGGGGTTGTTATGGCAAATCCATTTCAAACTAAACTGATAGACAAAATAGGAACTTTCATCACATCACTTGGTAATACAAATTCGTTTTCAACTAAAGTTATGAAGAAAATAGAAACTTTGGCCATGTCTCCCGGTAAAACGTATTGTATAATTAGCAATGACACAGCTGATAGCTTGAAAATTTTTGATTCCCTATCGAAAGTTTCGGCTATCGGAAAACCGTGTGATGGTAGATGCAATCAATATTTAGCGCATCATCGCAATTCTGTATTTCTGACAGGAAACGTATTTAAGGAAGATCCAAAAGCACAATGCTTTAATACGACACCAAACTTCGACGAAATGGCATGGTTTTGTTATCTTGATCGCCACAAACTACACAGTGCTCTTGAAATATTTCCAGAGTTTTATGGTTATTTGCAATTAGCATATCATAAATATCCACTCGAAGAAAAAAATGCTCTTGTTGTCTACAGCCATAATAAAGGCATATATAACAAGGAACTCTTTGGGTTAGAAGACTGTTATGATATCTCATGGAATAGTGGTTATTAGTACTAATTTAATTAAAATTGATAACAATGCAGTGAAGTTCACTTCTTCGTTATGGGTTTATATTGTTGTTAAACTCGTTTGTTTGGTGTTTTTTTCCGTCGTTTTTTCTCTGGCCTCTTGTACCTGCTACAATAGTATCGCTTTTACTAAAAAAAGCCCCTAACCTACTGTTTTTCCATCCAAACAAGAATAAATCAACAGCATGAACACACAAATTGTTCTATTGAAGGATAATTTGACCTGAAAAACCATGCTGGCTTGGTATCATTAATTTGACAAACGAACAAGCAGTCACTACGATGCAAGTCTATTAACTGAACCGGTAAAAGCCAGCATACGGAATCGCTAGACAGTAATATAAAATGCGGCGTTATTGATTAATCAAACATAAGTTTCGGGGGTCACAAAATGATTCTTTTACAGATTCTAGCAGCACTGTGCTTGCTTCCAAGCACCCTGCTCTTGGTACTGGTTTTTTTTATGTATGTCAGTACGCGGACTTATCACTTATGCATTCTGCTTTTTTTCAGTGTATATGCTTTTTTAGTCGGCATCATTGCTATCAACTCACACGTCAGCTTATTTGTACTGGTAGGACTCACGGCAGTTTATCTTGTACATTGCCTGTCACTGCACCGACGCCACAATCGGGCCAAACCTGGCGCCCCCGTGCTTCACGGGACGATAAAAAACCATCGAATTAATTGCATCTTTGTGATTAAAATGAGCGTGTTAAAGCTCATTACTCTACTACCAAAGAAACTTTTTCAACGGGGACCTGCCAACAGTCCATTGCAATTTGACTTTCGTCAACTCATTCAAATGATCGCCACACAATCAAAAGGCACCATTTGCAACATGGTGAGTGAGCACAACACGTGTATTATTGAAATAAAATAGCACACAATATTTAGCCCCAGTGTTACCAAGTGGTAATCGGTCTTTATCACTCTAACAGAGAATTTGAGATCGTTTTTTTCATCCCCATCAGCTAATGTGGCAAAAAAAAATATAACCAATTGATTTTTATGTAAATTAAAATTTACTTTTTGCTGGAAAAAACACAGAAATTGTCTATATTTAGAACAGACAATAAAGGTTAAGGGGAATTTCCATGAAAAAACCACTTTTTACGGCGACGTGTTTGTTTGTCCTAACATCAACTCACACCGTCGCAAGCGATGAGTGTCAAAACTTTGATACCGGCTATGAGGCGATCGCATACGTCATGAATGCTGATCATCATAAAACACCACAAAGGTTTAATTCATTGTGCGATAGTTGGAAAATAAACAAAAAGCTCATTGCTAATGCCGTTAAACGTAACCCCGAGGTTATGAAGCAGCTTAACCCCGAAAGCGGTCACTACAATTATAGAGAACTGGCTTTAAGTGTTATAAAAGAGGACCCACAAGCACTCGTCCACATCTCTCCAGAAATGAATGATTATGCCGACTTAGTCGAGTCGTCAATCCACAACACCCCACTTAATCAACCTAGCGTTATTCGGTTCGTCAAACAGGAAAATCAACCAAACTACAAAAAACTAGCGCAGTTGGCTTTACAAAAAGATGCGAATGCACTGCAATACATCAGCGCTGCTTCAGAACACTACCCAACTCTTGCCAATGAGCTACTAAAGAACCAACCGCAGCAAGTTTACGATTTAAAACCAGACTCTGAACAGTTTATCGAAAATGTGATAACTGCAATTAAAAACACAGAAACAAAAAAAATAGTGGATACGTATAAAAATTTAGACCCCATAGCAAAAAAAGATACTGGCGTTATCAAAGAGGCCCTGTTAAAGAGTAGTGAAATGAGCCCGCTAATAACTCAAGACCAGTGGAATGAAATAAAAAAAGACTCATACTACATGAAAGCACTCGTGATAAAAGATGGTCAGTTCCTAGTGCATGCAGATGACGAAATGAAGAATGACCATAGACTTATCATGCTGTCACTAGAGAATCAAAAACTAGAGCATAGAGCAAACGAAAAAACTGCATATGAGTACACAAGCCCTGATTTAAAAAATGACTATTTCATCATCACAAAGCTCTTGGATATCAATCCCAGTTTCATCGAAGATGTTGATGACAAAACCTACTACTACTCAAAAAAACTGGTTGAAAAGAACCCACGCATTCTTCAGTATGTCAATCACAGTCCAGATACTGAGCAGGAGGATAGCTATCATAAAATGATCCAGCGTGCTGTTAGTATCGACCCTGCTGTTTATCAGATGGTAGACAACGAATCTGCAAAAAATAATCTAACCACTATCATGGCGGCAGTAAACGCAATAGCGCGAGAAAATCCCGAAAAACGAATAAACCTTTTGAATATGATGTATAAAATAAAGGTTAATAATAACGACAATGAACACGCTTCGAATGTGATGAATTGTCTTCAAGAAACAAATAAGATTACTGTGTGGGGCTGCATTCAGAGTAAGAACTTTAATTATATTGCCGTGGAGCCAAGCCGCGAAATACTGAATCACTGGCTAGGTGCCCTAGAAGATCGCAGCGATAAGTTCAAAGATTCTACTAAGCTTGCAGCTTCAAATCTGGCTCAGAATCAAAACAAAGCTTCCCAGAAGCTAAAATCACGTGCTATGTTGATAGAAGAGCGTTTATCTAAAACATCTCGTAAAGTACATAATAGCGTTGTCAAACCTGGTATGCAATACGTCAAAAAAAGTGGGGATCTAACGATGCAATGGGTCATCATGCCCATCGCTACTTTTAGTATGGAAAAAGTAATTAAACCCACCCGGAATATTTTGATGAGGAACAGTGACGGATCATAAGTGAAAAAGAATCGAAAGAAATGATGAGTGCACACTTACCATCATTACTCGGCAAGTGAACACGATACCAATAACGTCGTAGATCATTACCTTAAATCGACTCAATAGCATTCAAACCCTAGGCGAACAATACAGAAACAAGTCACTCATATTAAGATAAGTCCAACCAAATGCTATCAAACGGTGCATATCGTAAGCAAGTATGGTCTTGTTCCAAATAAAGAACAGATAACTTATTGATCTATCCTCAAGAAATAAAAGGCGTAATAATTTGTTAACAAAACAATGATAGCATAAAGATTACACCACATAATATTTTTGTACAATGGCGGGGTGAGAAAAATGAACGACATAACACTTAATAAAATCAGAGCAATCATCCAAAAATCCAATAGCCGCTCACTACGAAGCCTTAGTGATCCCACAGTGTCGAATCGACAATTATTAACTAAACAAAAATCCATTAAGATGCGTCAAACCACATCAAGTGAGTTTAAACAGGATGCAGATGAAGCAATACGATCCGCCACATTGGAAGGTATGTTAAACGAAAAAATCAGCGCATCACAATTACGACTCAATCTAAAACAATATCGGTGGAACGACAATGAGCTCATACTTCTGTTGCTAGCACACAAGAACAGCACATCAACAAGGTCCAAGGTGATACAAGAGCACCTTTTTAAAACCAGCCAAGCCGAGTGCATAAATAAGCTCAATCAACTTAAAAAAACAATTATTCCAATTGAGAAAATGATTCTACGGACCTCATCAGAGCCGATAAAACACCTTCAATTGCGCGATACAAGCACACAATTGATTGCATCAGAAATAATCAAACCAATTAATTTAGTATCATTGTCTAAAGAATCACTCCAAAATCGCATCTCATTGTCACTCAAGAAGGAGATACGAACAAAATTTGTAACCCAGACTGACAATCAAACCCCCGTCCTTAAGCGAAAAAACAGCGGTGGTTTTACCGCAAAAAATCGTCTTTTAAACAGGCCCAGCGCAAGCAAATCTTGGCTGTCACGCTATAGGATAGCGAATTTCACACTATATGCTATCACACTAGCGCTAGGCTTAACAATCGGCATTGCCACTGGCACGGGGCTAATCGGACTAGGGGCTGCGGCATTTGGTCTGTCTCTTGGGTCCAGTTTCGGTTTCATGAAAAAAAAGTTTGAGAATTCAGCTGGAAAACTGGCTGCAAGCTCAAGAGTGAGAAGCAACAAGTATAAGTTACTTGGTAATATCGGCAGAATAGGACTGATCCTATTATCCATCGCTGCCATCTCATTTGCTCTAGCGCCTCTGGCTGGAATACCTATCGCTGGAGTGAGTATGTTAACATTAGCCAAAGTCTCTGGTGGAGCCTTTGCCTCATCCAGTTCGATCGTTCTTGCCAGTGCGGTACTCTCACGAACCGTGTCACGATATTATTATGATCGATATAAAAAAGTATCAATTGACAGATGGTCCTTAACAAAGAAAGACGAAAACATTCTTAATAAAAAGGTGTACCAACAATATCAACCTGAGCAAAAGAAAAAACTAAAATCAACAGTTAACCTCGCAGTGACGTACATTCAATCAAAAAGAAAAAAGTACAGTACGCTACACACACGTCAAGTACATAAAAGGAACACACTTGATTATTATAAGATGGCGTTAATTAAGATAAAAGAAGGCAATTTAAACTACTTGGGTCGCTTCTTAGAGGAAGAGAAGACTCGGCAAGAACTAAAACTACAACAGCTTTCCAGCAAAAGATCACAAATCAGTAGCAGCGCCACTTCCGCACTGATTATAAATAACAGCTTACAGGAGACACTTAAGAATCCATCAATATCAAGTGATCAGGGAATCATTCAATATGCAACTAACCTAGCCAGACAACAACACAGTCACGAAGGATTGACGCTGAGTAAAGCCGATATCAGTTATATCAAGCACTGGTATCAGTATCAATTATTCTTAAATCATTTCTACACTGAAAAACAGGATGCATCGATAAACCTTAATAAAAATATCAAGTATCTAGAAACTCGTTTTATCAGCAAGGATATCAAAGCATTACGCTCGGGAAAGAACAATAATAAAAAATCACAATTTATCGCGCCATTTCTAACTACTTTTGGTGTTATTGGTGGTTTCGTGCTAATAACGGGTTTCTCGATGGGTTTTGCTTACATACCCATTGCTTTAGCAGCATCGTTTGCCACGGTTTCCGTGGTTTACGGAGCCTATGAAGCATGTAAAAACACATTAAATATCGTTACCGGCCACAAGCCTAGCTCGAGCGCTTGGCGACTAGCTGCCGGCACGTCCCTGGCAGTCGGATTGTTCATGCTGACCCTATTTGTCCCACCCATAGGTGCCATGACATTGACTTCATTAATTTCAACCCAAGTGGTCATGTCCAGTGTTGGAATGTTTGTAGGCTCATGGTTATGCAAACAAGTTCAACGAGGTTATCGCTATTTTAAATACAACGTGACCAACACGAAAAAAAACACCCTTAATAAAAATGAGCTTGACGCCATTGTCAGCAACTCGAAAACAATTCATCATCAACAGATGAAAAACCAGGCCACCTATGTGATGTCGCATATTCATAGGCAACTCAGATCATACCGATTATTAAATGGTTTCTTTAATCCAAAGTCATTTTTACGTTACTTCCTACTATCTTCAAGACAAAGAAATGGAATTGAAACGTATCAGCACATGATATTCAACATAAAGAATGAAGGATACCCCTATTTACAACACGTCACTAAAGAATTACAGCAACTTCTTTTGGCAAAAATTGAATACCATCAGAAACAAATGAATCTAGAATCAAAATCAAAAGCAGCCACATTGATCCAAACAACGGTTTCGAAAAATGTTAAACACGTCAAAAATGTACCGATTGACACGAAAAATAAACAACGGCTCACAAACAGCATTGTCGAACAGTTGAAAAACAAAGGGCTACCCAAGGAATTAGTAGGAAAAAAATTACACCGATTAGTCAGACAACACTTAGATCTAATCGTATTTAACAATAAAACCTCTCTCATCTTGCCGCAATCAAAAAACAACATGACTAGTGTAAGACGCAAGCCAGTTAGACCCACCATCGCGGAAAAAACTAAAACACAATCCAGAGTGAGTAATCAGGAGCAGGAAAAAACACAAACAAAACGAAGTAAAACTGTCCTAATTGCCGGAGGGATAGCGGCAACCGGTGCTGCAATTTGCGCCAAGATGCATGGTATTCACCTACCTCACATCGGTTTATTTTCTCAAGGTGCAGCTATTTCAACAGGTGGCGCACTCGCTTGGATCAACAGCAAACGAAAAAAACCAAAATTTGATACGTCCGGTGAAATTTCCGATAATCCACTAATGCTGTTTAATAGCCATGTTCAACATGAGAGGAAAAAGCCACTTATCAATAAAACCAAAGCCACATCTGATAACACTGAATCTACCGTAAGGCATCAAAGAGCTTAAAACACTGATATTGGCATGACTGTCAATTCTCACAAGCAACTGCGTATTAAACCTACCTTCCTCTAGGCGATGTTGCAATGTTAGCTAGAAACGCAAGAGCACTTTGACGTTGCGGGTCTCGTTCTTCACAAGTCGAATCACCATCACTATCACTATCAACAGAAAATAAGCCATGTGAATTGGCATTAGCACGACTGAGTATAGAGTCAGATGATGGCAGGTTAAAATCACAAGCAAAGGCAACTTGCTCAAGCCTAGTGAGATTAACTGGGGGATCGATTGCACGACTCGACGACGATTGCATATCAGCACGACCATATGCAACATCCACAGCCGTTTCACCTGACTTTGTTAGTAAATGTCTGGGAGCATTTTTATCGACTGATGAACACAATGAATGGTGAATGCCAGCCATCATCTGCTGAGAGGCTGTATTTGAATGTATATTTTCATTTGGGGATCCACCACTTGATACCGGTGACTGCAATCGCAACTGAGATAAATGTTCAGATGCCATAACAGAGGAAGAACCTACGCTGTTATCACTTGATGTGGTACCATCATGTGAGGATGATGAGCCATAAGCATGCCTTGGTCTTTTTGCGCTGAGCAGTGGAGATTGATGAGACTGACGCTTCTGTGTCGTCTTTTTTTGACGAGAACCAGTAGAATCTTCTAAAGCTAATCGGTTCTTCAACCGAACACACTTTCTTAATTTTGAAGTTAACTTTATACGGCAGTTCTCCAGGTTCGCATGACATAGCGCTTTCAATGCAGCATACCCAGCCAACTCCCCATGAGCCACATTATCAAAAGTAAAATCAATTGAATGATTCTGTCTAATTAGTAACAAATCCTGTTGATACGCACCTAACTCAACTTCATCATCAATCCAATGATCTAGCGGATAACCTGAGTAATCTGAATTCAATAAATCAAGCGCATACTCAATCTTTGCCTGCGTAGCAGGATGTGTGACATAGACAGTCAAACTTCTTAACAACGATTGTATACACTTACTTGATTTGACCCAGAATGCATACGACAAAACAACTTCGCTATTATTGATACCAGAACCTACACCATACACAGCCTCACTGATGTTGACAGTATATATCTTCTCAATAGTTCTTGATAGAGTTTGCCCCCTTGATTGACTCTGCATCGCTGTGTATGCTTCATTCATAACAACTGGGTCATCGTCATCTATCGCCTTTTTCAGCCGATGCAGTAGAATTGCCCCTCTATGACAACTTTTCTCTATACCTCTTAGTGCATTTTTAATGTCAACGGGTATCATTTTTTCTCTCGACTGAAGACGATGACCTAGAACAACCTCAACACATGAACTCATTAATTCGAACGTGTCATTTAGTTCAACACCAAAACCCAACTGATCAATGCTAGTTAGCTGAGTAGACACATGGTGAAACTCAATACTTTTTAACATATGACAGATTAATTTAAGCATTTTTTTCGATTTCTCTTTCTCTTGAGAAGACGCTGAAGACGAAGAAAGCAAGTTATATAGACTCGCATAACCATCAATATCAAATAATGACTGGAAAGCACTTCTCAGCACACCTTTCAAAGCAGTTTTAAAAGCGCTATCGTTTATCTTATTTCGAATCAATTCAACAACACTAACAGCAATAAGCTTGATATTGTCATACCCAACTTTATCAAAGACACTTTCTCGCTGTTGCATTGAGTATCCAGGCAAAATTGCTTTATCGTGAGCATCATTTACAGCGCAAAGAACCGCAGCTTTAAGCGGGTGGAGTCCATGAGGAGGTTCCTGGTATCGCCTCACATTAAAATCCGAATGAAATACATTCAGATTCGTATCATCGAGTATCACACGCAAATACCGCGCGTTTCCAAACACAATAGCCCGACTCAAAGCACTGTAATTCATCGTGCAGTGACGATTAATGTACTCATTCAAAGAATTTGTTCCATGAGCAAAACGAATGAGCTCTCGTAATGCTGAAACTTGATTATCATCACAATCTTTGCTATCTGCAATCAGGATAAATAATGTTGTTTGGTTGGATGAACCACATTGAAATGTCATCCAGTAATCAAGTAGTCGACCTCTATTTTGATGAAATGACTCGTCATCTTTCGATGCCAGCAGATAGTCTACTAATGACCTAATGTCCAATTTCTTATTCAACAAAGAAAAAATCAAATTTTGATTAAATAAATCTTCGACAATCTGTTTTTTCCTTTTAAACAGTGTTTCAATGTCTGTCGTCACATGCTGAAATCGTCCTGCTCTAGAAAAAAAAATCTCACTACCAACACATGCACTTAAACAAGTATCATTTTTTTGTTGTAAGGCATCAAATAAATAATCAACCAGCGCTTGCTTATCCTGAGTGCTAATGGTTTCATTAGAAATAATATGGGTGATCAGATAAGTCAAAATAACGGCTTTAGAGTAAGAGGATATATTTGCATCAACCAAAGACTGCAAGCGAGATTGACTATCCTCCATATCAAAACGATAAGAATGACTCACCTTACTCATATTAGCACCACCACACAAACCCATGATAAATTGAATATGATTAAGAAACTCTCTTTGAGTTATTTCCCCACGACGAGCTAACCTAGTATGGCGCATGACAACTTCTCCTAATGACACAAACTATTTTCGTCCATTATAAAAGCCAGCAATTAAAATAGTATTAAATTTATATTTTCCTCAGGAAAAAAACCATACAAAGTCTTATTTTCGCCATAAAGTGAGTAAAATAAAAACAAATCAAGGCAGATGATGGGCTCACGTTCTTTTAAATCCACCTAACTAAAATACCGCACACATTTTTCTATCCAAGAAATAGGAAAAAAAGAACGCAGTCGCCCAGTGAGTTTTGCCTGCCAAGTCACATAATAAATGGTGCGAAGACGTCTTTTTGATATTACTCGTACAATGACTTGTGCCACACGTGTAGGCGATAAGCCCGAGCTTTTTTTACTGGATTGACTTTGCTTTTTGTTGCGAAACTGTTCATAATTTGCAGCATAATCACTTTTCAGGTGATTTATATTATTATTAAATTGAAGCAGCGCGGTATCATGAAATCGCGTCTGAATTTTTCCAGGCCGGATCATGACAATTTTAATCTTCCTATTTTTTAGCTCCATACGTAATGCGCTTGCTAAACTTTCCAGTGCGTATTTGCTAGAGCAATAAGCACCCATATAAGGCAAGGTAATCACACCTAAGATTGAACTAACAAAAATAAGACGTGGCTGAACGCTGAAATTGAGTAAAGGGCAAACTAAACGAGTTAATTCCATGGTCCCAAAGACATTGACATCAAACTGCGATTTTAACTCATCATAACCCAAGTCTAACACCGCTGAAGGCTGGGCATAAGCTGCATTGTTCACAAGGCAGTCAAGGCATTTAATTTTAGATTTTACAATCTTAACACATGTTTGAATACTTTCCCGATCTGCAAGATCACAATAAATTGCAAATGCGCCCAAAGTTCGTAACATGTCAAGATCAGACTCGTTTCTTGCAGTTGCAAAAACACGATAACCTTTCTCTAACAACAGAGCGGTTGTTTCATAACCAATACCGGACGAGCAACCTGTAATCAATACATTTTTTTTATTATCCATGATTATCACCATTTCTGTATCTAATCAAACATCCTAATTGAACGTTCGCTTAATTAAAATCAGAGAAAGTGCTATCATGCAATCGCATTAAAATACAGACAGATTAGTAACTAAGCAGTTCACAGATTTATTTTCTTTTTTTAACTGCAACCCCTAAGGCAATGCCAGAGTACACGAAAACAAACACAGCTCGCAGAGCCATCTTTCTTAAAAAGTAAAATGATCTTAAATACATTTTATTTTTAGCAACATTCTTACCCGAAAAATCGTATACCCTTTGTTTGACGTTCGAATCAATTTTTTCATGGCGCGAGTCGCTTAAAAGACCAGCTAAAGCCGCCTCCATAGCAGCAGGATCATGGAACACCTCATCGCGCAACTGCGTTTGCTCTAACTTCATCTGTTTTATTCTTTCACTGGATGGAATAACAATATGCTTTGTCCAGTCCATCACATGAGCAGAGTCAGGGGATCGCTTAGCATTCTCGCGCTCCCAATGGCCCAGAAAATGACTGCAAGCATAAGGAGTACCGCATAATAATGATTCCGTGATTTGATTATAACTACCTTTACCAACAACCAGGTCATAGTCTTGCAAATTAGTGAGTGGCCCAAAAGGTTCTCGTTTAAAGCGAGACAAGAATTTGAAAGGAACTCTTAAAGTCGGGTAACCATCCCCCTTCCATGTGACATAAAAACCCTGAGAAAGTAGTAACAATACTATCTTACTTAATTTTTTATTCACACTTTTATTTAATCCTGTTTTCCCTAACAAAACTAGAACCGTGACAGGTTGATTAATGTCTGGTAACTTCAATTCATGGTAACATCTCTTATCGTACATAGGTCCGATCAAGAGAGTTTTGGTTTGATCATCAAAATAAGATTGTGCTAATTTTTGATTATAAGCATCAGCACTTAAGTGATAAGTCCAATTCATTGCAGACCATGATGATTTAAGAGAAGGACCAAAGTCTTGCGCTATATTCACTGTCATGACATCATTTGAAAAAAGCCAAACCACGTGATTGAGTGAATGCAACGTCGAAAATACGATATCGTATTGCTCCATTTTAGCAACCAGATTTGCAAGATACTTCTTATATAACATGTCGCAGGCTGTTGCAGCCACAAAGGCATAACCCGTTCTGCTATACCTGGAAATCAAGCTTAAAGGATGAAAGTACCTTAATATTGCCGGACACTCAGAGAATGTTTGATAATGCCCCCAAATGAAAGCATTAACATAACTAGCAATTTTTGAAGCTTGTGCATCAGATATAAAATACTCTGATAAAATATCAGACATATTTAAAATATCACACTGACCAACCGTGTTCATGTCTTTCAAGTGAGAATGCAACTTTTTGGCGATAGAAATATGACCATAGCCCATTGTTCCAGTAATAATTGCAACTTTTTTCTTCATGCAAAGCTCTCTTTTTACTGATCTTGTGCCAAAACACCGGAATTACTCCATGCATGATATTCAATATGCCCATGAAGCAAAGACCAACGTGAAATACTAGAAACGAAATAATCAACCTTCTCCTGATAAATATCCTTGATAAATTGCTCTTTATCAGCAGAACCAAGTGAACGCAAATAATTCACACGACTATGTTGAATCACACTTAGCCCATCATCTTGTATAAAACCCGAAACGGGTAGAACATCCAACTTAAAAAAAGAAGACATCTTACACAACTGATCGACGTACATTAGTACATTTCGAGATAGAACATCATTCAAAACAACATTATCATGATGAACACGGGATGCTCCGTACATCTTTTTAAGATTGATATGATTCCCAAGCTGATGGGAGCAGGCATAATAATCGTCCGGAAGCATAAGTATAATTCGCTTATCTTGCACCATTCTTGCAAATGAATCTAAAAAAGAGTGGTGATTTACATTACAAAAAATAACATTGTCATACCCAACCTCACTGAATGTTTTGTTTTCGTATGCTAATTCTCGATGTAACACACCTACTTTTGTTGAAGAATATTTAAAACAACCAATTAAAGCAAACATAGCAAAAAAATCATCAATCGTATGATTAAATAACACGATCATTGGTTTATTTGCGTTAACAATATCAAGCAGCAATTGCTTATTCTTTTGAATTTGAGAAATAATAATAGATTTTAAAGCTTTGTTTTTTATTTTTGAGAGAAAAGGCAAAGTTAAGGAGTGATTTGCCGCATCCATATACAAAGAATCCGTACCTAAAATTGTATTAATCACCTCATCAACTGCATGCTGCTGATGATCCGCTAAAAATTTACTGGCATACTGATTAACATTTTTTGATATCGGCGCTGATTTATGCTTGAATTGATTTTTTAATTTTTGGGATCTAATCTTTTTATGAAGGAAATTAAAGCCGCCTTTGGCAACCTTCTTATCCAAAAAAGACAGTGTTGGCACAACACAATCACCTGGTTCAACTATCTTGCTCTGACAAACATGAGCAGCTTTATCAGCTTTATCAGCTTTATAAGCTTTATCAGCTTTATCGAGAGTAAGCTGACTATAAATATAATTAACCAAATTAATCACACCAGGATACTCATAAAGTGTCTCTATATCCATGTCCACTTTATCGGAGAGTATAGTATTTAGATTTCTATCAAACACGAATTCAAGCGCCATCATGGAGTCCATACCCATTTCAAAGAAATTTTTCCCCAAATCGATTTCTGCACTATCTGGGTAATTGAGCACCCTTCGCAAGGTAGAAACCAATTTATTTTGTATCACAGCTTTTGCTTCTTTTTCTGTAAGACCTTCCAAGCTAAAAGGCGAATCAACCACTTTCTTTGTCTTATTCTTCTTTTCAGCAGGTATTTTCTCCCACACACGCACAGCGTCTATCGTTGAAGCAAGGTAAGCCTGCTTGGTCTTGCTTCTTTGAATTTTACCACTGGTTGTCTTGAAAGCTCTTCCAGGTTTAAGCAAAACAACTGTAGAAACACTTATCTCACTTTCTTCAGAGACTTTTTGACAAATCGCTGAAATGATCTCATCATGATTCTTTCTTACATACGTTCTTTCCAATTCACAAATCACGCCCAGATACTCTTCACCCAAATGTGAATAGGAAAAAGCCACTGCGCAATCGTTTCTGATACCAGGATGAGAATTTTCAACCGCATACTCAATATCATGCGGTATATAATTTCGACCACGAATGATAATCATGTCTTTCAGACGACCGACAATATAAAGCTCCCCCCGATTTAAAAATCCCAGGTCGCCTGTTCGCATATATGGGCCATCGTCTTTGTTAATATAGGCATCAAATGTCTCTTTTGTTTTTTTAGCATTTTCCCAATAGCCTTTGGTAACGCTTGGACCTGAAAACCAAATTTCACCAACACGATTATCTGGTAACACTGAAGTCGTATCAGGATCAACAATCTTAAGCGAATGATTTTCTATTGCTTCACCACAACCAACAAACGTTAAAGCAGAGCCAACTTGCTCACTTCGCTGTATCTCAACTTCATTGTGTTGTAACTTTCCAGAATTTACACGCAGAGATCGGTAGCCATCACCAAGAGATGGTGCTGTCGTTAACAACGTACTCTCAGCCATACCGTAAGTAGGAAAAAAGGCCTTTGGATTAAAACCATATGGTTCAAATTTCTCAATAAAAAGTTTAATACTTTCATTGCTAATAGGCTCAGAGCCACAATAAGCGACTTTCCATGAACTCAAGTCAACACCTTCAAGCCCATCTGCAGAAAACTTATTAACACAGTGTGAAAAGGCAAAATTAGGACCGCCACTTGATGTGCCTTGGTATTTGGAAATTAATTGAAGCCAACTCATTGGTTTAGACAAAAAAGCAAAGGAAGGATAAATAACACTGGGCATTGAGCAATAAATAGGCTGAAAAATAGAGCCAATCAACCCCATATCATGAAAGTGAGGTAGCCATGAAATGACTTTACAGTCTGGAGTATGCTGCCATGCTCGTTTGATCTGTTCAGAATTGCACATTAAGTTGCCATGAGAAACCACAACACCTTTTGGAGCACCTGTCGAACCAGAAGTGTATTGCAGAAAAGCGATATCAGTACCAGTCACTGGAAGAATAACACTTTCGTCTGTTGTGCTCTCAACAATCTTAGTCGTATCTATGGTATCTATTTTTGTAAAAAGAATCTGATCTTTTGAACAAGCAAGTTCGTTAGCCAAGCTTTCAGAAACATCAGTAGTAATACGATTCTGGATAATGTCTGAAAACTGATAATCACACAAGATAACAGAAGGCATACAGTCGCGAGTAATTAACTCAAGTCGTCTTAGGTTCTTAACTAAGCGTGTCTTATGTGGAGGATAAGCAGGCACTGCAATAACACCTGCATACATGCACGCAAGTATAGAGCAAACAAAATCAATCCCATTTGGAAATAACAGTAGTACACGATCGCCAGGGCAAGTATGTTGTCTAAGCTCACGAGCTATAGCTAAAACCCGCAGATGCAATTGACTATTTGAAAGTGTATTCTCATCACCAGAACTAGGATCAAAAAAAACAAAGGCTGTCTTGTCTGGAAAAGCATTAACGCTCTGGTAAAAAACATCAACAAGAGAATTATACATAATAGGAAACACCATAAGTTAAGAAACAACTAAACTAATATATCAAATAGGGAGAAATAAACAATTCAAATATAAGGGGATACAAAAAAAGGCATTAATCAAACTGGCGAACAATTAAATAAAAAGAAAAATAAAAAACAGAACAAACGAAAAGGCCATAATAGATTGGAAATAGAACCAGCTATGTGTAAGCTTAATTAACAAGAGGTAAATTTAACTACTTTAAGAAAAGTCTAAATAAAAGAAAACCCAGCTCAATGAACTGGGTTTAGAAAATAAAGTATAGCAGCGACCTACTCTCGCATGGAAATCCACACTACCATCGGCGATTATTGGTTTAACTTCTGAGTTCGAGATGGGATCAGGTTGGTCACAATATCTATTACCACTATACAAACGGTATGTTCAATACAATCTGGTAGAATAATTTTTTAAATAAAGTTATAAAAACTTTTTAAGGTGCGTAAAAGACGTTCGATTTATTAGTACAAGTTAGCTTCACGAATCACTTCGCTTCCACACCTTGCCTATCAACGTTGTCGTCTTCAACGAATCTTATTATCTCGAAGATATGGGAAATCTAATCTTGAGGCAGGTTTCCCGCTTATATGCTTTCAGCGGTTATCCTTTCCATACTTAGCTACCCGGCTATGCCACTAGCGTGACAACCGGAGCACCAGGGGTATGTCCATTCCGGTCCTCTCGTACTAGGAACAGCCCCTCTCAAATTTCCAACGCCCACGGCAGATAGGGACCGAACTGTCTCACGACGTTCTAAACCCAGCTCGCGTACC
>CACHNP010000010.1:32500-56771 GCA_902581285.1 uncultured Gammaproteobacteria bacterium
CTTATCGCAGGTAATCACGTCCTTCATCGCCTCTTGTTGCCAAGGTATCCACCAATTGCACTTAGTACTTTTACGCACCTTAAAAAGTTTTTTTTGAGTACAACTTTTTTTAAAATTATTGCTTAAATTGCAGTATACCCTGAAGTATTTCTACTTCGGATATACATTCTACCAAATTGTTAAAGAACATAAGCCAATTAAATATTCTTAAATATTTAAGCAGCTTACAAGCAGTATGAATATCATGGTGGAGCCAGGCGGGATCGAACCGCCGACCTCCTGAATGCAAATCAGGCGCTCTCCCAGCTGAGCTATGGCCCCTTGTTAGCTTTAAAAGTGGTGGGCCTGGGAAGACTCGAACTTCCGACCTCACCCTTATCAGGGGTGCGCTCTAACCAACTGAGCTACAGGCCCATCTAATTGACAGAAGGCTGATGATATTTTATGAAGACAATATGAGTGAGCACTAAGTTTAGAAACCTATATACTATACTAAGGAGGTGATCCAGCCGCAGGTTCCCCTACGGCTACCTTGTTACGACTTCACCCCAGTCATCGATTTCACCGTAGGCGCCTGCTTCCCGAGGGTTAGCTCAGCGACTTTGGGTGCAACCAACTTCCATGGTGTGACGGGCGGTGTGTACAAGGCCCGGGAACGTATTCACCGCGACATTCTGATTCGCGATTACTAGCGATTCCAACTTCATGCAGTCGAGTTTCAGACTGCAATCCGGACTAAGAATAACTTTTTCAGTTTTGCATGGCCTCGCGGCTTAGCATCTGTTTGTATTATCCATTGTAGCACGTGTGTAGCCCTAGACGTAAGGGGCATGATGACTTGACGTCGTCCCCACCTTCCTCTGGTTTGCACCAGCAGTCCCTCTAGAGTTCCCGGCATAACCCGCTGGCAACTAAAGGTAAGGGTTGCGCTCGTTATGGGACTTAACCCAACATCTCACGACACGAGCTGACGACAGCCATGCACCACCTGTCATTCAGGTCCCGAAGGATACAGCTAACTTTAATTAGCCTTCTGAAGATACAAGCCTAGGTAAGGTTCTTCGCGTTGCATCGAATTAAACCACATGCTCCACCGCTTGTGCGGGCCCCCGTCAATTCCTTTGAGTTTTAGCCTTGCGGCCGTACTCCCCAGGCGGAGAACTTAACGCGTTAGCTTCGCTACTAAGCTTTTTACAGCCCAACAGCTAGTTCTCATCGTTTACGGCGTGGACTACCAGGGTATCTAATCCTGTTTGCTCCCCACGCTTTCGCTCCTCAGTGTCAGTATTAGTCCAGTTAGTCGCCTTCGCCACTGGTGTTCCTCATGATATCTACGCATTTCACCGCTACACCATGAATTCCACTAACCTCTACTATACTCTAGTTAACCAGTATGAAATGCAGTTCCGAAGTTGAGCTCCGGGATTTCACACCTCACTTAATTAACCACCTACGCGCGCTTTACGCCCAATAATTCCGATTATCGCTTAAACCCTTCGTATTACCGCGGCTGCTGGCACGAAGTTAGCCGGTTCTTCTTCTGTAGGTACCGTCATTATCTTCCCTACTGAAAGTGCTTTACAACCCTAAGGCCTTCTTCACACACGCGGTATTGCTGGATCAGGCTCGCGCCCATTGTCCAATATTCCCCACTGCTGCCTCCCGTAGGAGTCTGGGCCGTGTCTCAGTCCCAATGTGGCTGATCGTCCTCTCAGACCAGCTACTGATCATTGCCTTGGTGAGCATTTACCTCACCAACAAGCTAATCAGACGCAGGCTCATCTTGTAGCGCTACATAACGCTTTACTCCGTAGAGACTATGCGGTATTAGCCCGAGTTTCCTCGGGTTATCCCCCACTACAAGGCAGATTCCTACGCGTTACTCACCCGTCCGCCACTGTACTTAGCCCCGAAGGGCCGTTCTCGTTCGACTTGCATGTGTTAAGCATACCGCCAGCGATCAATCTGAGCCAGGATCAAACTCTTATATTAAATCTGATCCCAACAAATTTATTTGCTGGAATTTGTTTGGTTTTCGCACAATTAAACAATTTGCTTAGATTGTGCTTACTTGTCTTATTTAGTTATATAAACCTCATAAACCAGTACTCACACAAATTGTCTTCAATGTATACTGCTAATTTTTAAAGAGCTTTTTGTCTAACCCCAGTGGGTTAGAGCTGGCATTCTACGCCTTTCATTCTCAAAGTCAACATAAAATTTTAATTTTTTTTAACATTTTTCGTTCTTGTTTTTTGAACAACCAAATGCGATGACTTAGTTTCAAAATATTATACCAAACATCTCCTCATTACAACCTTCTTTTTCTTTTTTTTTTACTAAACCATGCTAGCTTAATACATTAATTAATCTCGTTTTTTTTGTCTTTTTTTTAATCTATCACTAACAAAACCAAGATAACATTACGCTAAACATGATATTAAGTTCATGACCTGTTTTTTTTGTTTTATTTTCAATCAAAATCTATGACATTGTGCCTTTTCTCATCTACACTCGTCACACAGTAAACTCATCGCACTGAAATTCACATCGACAGAATTAAGTACCCAAGCAGACAAGTCGCTACTAGCAACGTCCTCCATTACAGATATCCCACTTTCTAAAAGAGGCCAGCTTTATAAACAACAAACCTAACAGGACCCAACAATGACTCTATCTACTTCTCTTTTCCATTACACACTTCACGCACTCTATAGATGACGACATTCCTTTCTATAGTTCTACGCTAAATAAAAATCGACAGCATAATTCGAACAAGCCACCCACCCCTTCACTACACCGATACAGGAGTCAAATCACTCATTACTCGTAAACCCGGCTTGGCTAACATCAATGATCGAATTGAATTAACCACCACTGAAGCTGTAGCAACGTCTCCATTTACTGGCGGCGAGATACTGACTTCATATCCCGGATCACCGTTTATAATAATTCTATCTTCGGGTGACGCTTGATTTACAGCGGCAACAAAACGCAAAGTAATCTTAGGTACATTCGCCACAGACCCAACAGCCACTTGGCAAACGCCCTGAACACCGCCTTCGACGATAACCGGCTCAATTGATTCAGACACCTCATCCAAATCCCATCTTAATTTAGCCGCTATAAAGTACACCGATTCAGGCAGTCCAACATGCCTCAAAGAACCACTGTTAACCTGGTTATTGAACTCACCCAAAGACAACCCAGCGCCAATCTTTCGCTGAAAAGGCCCACGCCTTACACTCGCATCTTGAACCCGTCTGACTTCAATAGAACTCACCTCTTGAGCCAAACCAGTCATCACAACCGGCAAATAATCCATAAGAAACCCAGGGTTAACGCCAGTGCCTAAAACAGCACAACTATATTGCTTAGCGCAGTCATCCAATTCCGTCGCCAACGCAAACTGGGTTTTCCATGGGTAGGATAATTCCTCACAAGTGGTTACCACAGAAACACCCGCTCGCAACAACGGCGCAATGTGTTCTGCTACCGCAGCAGCACTTGAACTGGTTGTCACAACAGCAACATCGATGGCTTGTGTCGACAACACCTTTTCTAAATCTGAATCGATTTTAACATCCAGTTCCGGCAAACCAGCCAACTCCGCAAGAGACCGACCATGTAGCCCCTCATTAACATCAACCGCTGCAACCACCTGCAAATCAGCACGACGATGGATCAGTTGAGTCAGTTGCAAACCAATAGGACCCAAGCCAAGCTGCAGTACGCGCAATCGATCAACCACTTCACCCTCCAATATTTAAATCATTGATATAAAGAAAAATATCAGAAGAGCGCGAGCAAGGCAAGCCATCAAGATTAAGATAATATTATGGCTTAAAACACACCTTTCTATTGCCCAATTTAAGGCTAACTGGTAGTATTCGATCAAAACAACAACAAAAGACTAAAAATGCCTAGAAAAAGAAAACACAAAAAACACAATCAGCACAAACCTTACAAACAACCTACTAATTCAGGCAACCCAGTCACTGTCTCACAAACCCAGTTTGATTACCCTCTTTACTACACCGCCACAATGACTAGCACATTGATAGGTTTCTTACTAACCACCATTATTCAAAATACCACAGACGATGACAATACTAACAAAGAAGCGATACTCAATGGCTTACACGCGTTCACGTACGCAGGAATAGCAATGACACTCACTTGTTGTGTGCTACGTTGCATGTACCCAGCTGAAAACAAAAAGCTTAAAATTTTGGAACAACGAATTAAAGAAACCCAACAAAGACAAGCAGAAATCGACAAAGCTCGTTACCTAAAAATTAAAGCCAAAGAAGCCCGTAAACGAGCTCGTAACGAAGCAGCAAGAATTCACACCTCACTCAAAACCAACTCGTCTAGCACAGGCAATGATGGCTCAAACGAGCTGAGCAGCTCCAGCTCGAGCGAAGATTACAGCGCCGTACTCGATAGAAAAGCACCAAGCAGCCCCGAGAATAACGGAACATCAAGCGATGACACATCAATTTCAAGCGATCCTTTAAACACAGGCTATAATGCCTCAAATGAGCAAAGCAGTCTCAACCTATCAAACTCAAGCGAAGATAACAGCACTGCATTAACTTCCATAAAAACAAAAAACCACCAAAAGAAATCCCAGAAAAAAATCAATCCAATCGCACAAAGAATAAAAGCTAGACAAGCAGAAAAGAAGAGGAAAACTGAAGAGGACAAAAAAAGAAAACGCGAGAGGCGACTTAAACAACAAGAAAAGGCTAGACTCAAACAACGACAGCTCAGAGAAAAAAAACAAGCCGAACTAAAACAAGCCAAAGATGAGCACCAACAGTATTTTTCAGAAAATATCGCTGATAGTATCTTTACCATCATAGAACATAAAAAAGAGAAAAAGAAAAACCAAGAAAAAATAAACAACATACTGACTCAACACTTCAGTATTCCAATCTCAGAACAAAAGAAAACCCAAAGAGTAGAACAGATCACAGAACTGGAAACCGTGATTGCAACGAAGTTACACAAACAAATAAACGAGTACTATCAAACAGAATCAGTCGCCGCCAAGTCGATTCAACAAGCTTACATACACAAAAAAACCCGAAAAAAAATCGAGCAGTATATCAATAACTTCAAGCGAATCAAACACGCCGTCCGAGAACTACAAACATTCGTCAGATTAAGACAAAGAAACCACGCAGCAGCCCGCGTACTACAAACACTCGGACGCTCTTTTTTATTTCAACAGAAAAAGATAATTAATTCGATTGCCAAAACCATCATTGACGACACAATCAGCCACGCCATACAAAGTAGCCTAGAAGAGCGCACAACAACAGCCCAAGACATTTGCCACGCACTCATCAGCAAATCGACTGAACTATCACAAGTAGAAAATACGTATGATTATTACTATAATAAAGCAGTCACTTTTCAATTTTTCAAATCACTTGATCAGGATGCGGCAAATGTACTCCACTACACCATTTCATTTCTTCAAGAAAACATGCAGGATCGATTTATCTGCTACTTCAACGGCAGAATGGCTATCTATCCACATGACATATACAATGGCATCGACCTAATTGTATTGCCAAGAAATCAGAATTACTCTATTAGTAAAAACGACGTTCATATTAAGATTTACCAATATTTCCTGAATTTCAACATAAACCCAAGACAACTAAAAGAAAAGCGTGGCTTCACCACGACACCATTTAGTCAATGGATTTACACCAGTATCAACGGGCTAAAAATCTACATCACAATGAGGGATTCCACCCCAACCCAAGAATTAGATAACCGCCTTTACAACCATAACAGAGGACTACGACGAATTCGCCATAACAGTGAAATCGAACTTATCTACGGACCACTTTTAACGCTCAAACAAGAAAATAAGGATCGGTTAGATAATCGCCACCTAACCTCAAGTGAGCCCGACAGACGATTTTTGAAAAAGATCAACTTATTTCATGCTATAAAAAACATCAGCCGATCTCAGGTGTACGACTATGCCATTGGATTCAGCATTTTAATCTCATTATCACAGCTCATTCAAAGCAACAGTTCGCCAATAGCCTGGCACACCTTTATCAGCAACGCGCAACAACACTGGGGTGGCCATACGCAAACTTGCTTGCACTTTCTAAATGAAAACAAAAATACACTTACCGACTCAAGCAGCCAATACAATCTTGGTCTTTTCATACACGACATGGAGGCAATTAATCAACCATCACCAACACACTCACCAAGCCACAGTTACACTCAAACCAATGGATACTAGAGAGAGAAAATCTTAAGGAAAGCATGCCGTGTACATCACACAACTCGATCAAAATGGAAAAACCACGCTGGTGAAGTATTACGGCAAAGAAAACACCATACAACCACCCAGCAACATCGACATCATTGATAATCACGCCTTCAGCCACGTTAGTCATAAATGCACGCTTCGCATACCTAAGCGCTTACAGCAACAACTCAAACCAAGCAAACTGCCAAACAATATAAAAATAGAAATAATTGCTCTCAAAGATACAGATTCATTAAGCCATCATTTCACTGAGCTAGAAAAAAAACAGTACAACCACATCATTATTGAAGATAATATCGTGCACTTGCTGATACCGCTAACTAGCGGTCATACCATAGGTTTAGATAATACCTGCCAAACCGGCATAGAACTAAAAAACTTTTTTGGTTTCAACCGAGATTTAAACACAATAAGTGCGCAAGTGAGTCTGCTTCAATTGCGCGCCGATCTAATAGCGGATATAAGAAAACTCGAAACAATTCCTAATCAAGAAAAAAAAATCATCGAAAAAAAAGAAAAATTATCACAAGTAAAACAATACCTGACTGCTTTACACGACCTCCTGTACCTCGATCGCTACATATATAATAATGATAACGCCAAATCCATGAATAGCATGTACCCTGAACTCCCTCGGGGACTAAAACAGCTGTTAAAACCGAATAAAAACCAAGAACACATAAATCTCCTGTCCATGCATTTGAGACCGAAAATACCTGATCTTTACTGTCAATACACGCCCGTGTTCAGCCTACCTAGGCCAATTACTATCAACGGACGCACCACATCAGAACAAAGTAGCGAATTTCTCACCTATTGCGAAGAAAAATTTAGCGAACTAAAGAAGCTTGATCAATTACCATGGATAACGCACTTAGAGTCACAAGCACAGAGTATTGAACAAGTAAATTATGCCACTGTAAAACTAAAACACCCCTTACTCTACGTAAAAAAACGTGCCCTGCAAATACTCGACCCTTCGTTTCAAGCGCACAATGACGCATCATTACAGCATGTTATTTCTACACTCAATCAAATAATGACCGAATTTGAAACAGATACACCATGGGAATTCAATACTGCGTCAAACGATTTAAGGCACATTACATACAACACCCTATTAAATGAACTCTATTTAATTGGAGAAAATAGCCGACTGAATGAGGTTATTGACGCCATCATCAATACAGCAACCAGCTCAGCGTCTGACTCACCATGGAAAACACTCCCACACGACCCTTTTTTCGCCTACTACCAAAAATCTGACCCTAACTTTGGTCATACGTTATCTTTTTTAACACAATTCTTAATTGCACACATCAATCTTTTCTGTGCCAATGAAGGTTTGTCGCATGAAAACTTAGGTCAGTACTTTGAATCAAATCAAGACGAGATCGAAGATCTCATTGATGGAATTTGCGATAATCTCAAAAGCGGAAACCTTGTCTATGATAACGTGTTTTCACAAATTAAAACAATCTCGCTGCCTGAACTATCAATAGCAACGCCATTTACAACTACTGAGAAAAACAGCATTATCGCGTTATTCAAAAAGAACGTCAACACAGTGATCGATGCGCAACACAAGGATGAGTTTACACTTTTATTCAACAATGAAACGGGTATCGCACACCACTTTCAAGGACGAATATGCGTTCCATTTTATTCTTATTTCAACCACGCTCTCGATGCGTATAAAACCACCATCAAAACAACGCTATCAAAAAACCCGAAGCAAATACCGGACTCTGTTTATTTACACAGCCTTTCAGCACCAGACACATTAAAGCTAGATAACTACACGCGCCCAAGTCCGCAAATATTCAATAATATTAAACAAACCCAAAATTCAGTAGACAAAACCTCATTGAAGAATTTACTCGACCGACACATTCAATCTGACCCCCAGTTATCTGAGAGTCACTCAGATCAAAGTGGCGTTGCACCCGACCCGCAAATCGTGGAGCTGGTCTTAGAGCAATACCCGTCATCCGTTCGGCTGCTTCCAGAAAATAATCCTTCAACACAACGATTCATATTAAAATACCACGAGCGCTTCCCTGCTATCCTGCAGTATGCGAGCAGAAATTTGATACTCAAGAGCGGCATACTTAAGTCTAGGCTATGGCTTTTACCTCACTGCCCACCATGCATACTGAGCGACACAAACTTATTAATCAATCTGATCAACTCTTCGAGTCAGCCATACCCACTGTCATCACTTCCTGAGCCAACAATACTTTCAATTATTCATTATCTAGATAATAATTCAACACCAAGTGATTCGAATTTTAAAAAGCACTTGAAGACAATCTTAGAGATCCTAAAAAAATCCCAAATCAAACCAAACATGGATATTTTACTGGCTTTATTTGACTCAGTTCAGCGTATTGAACCCAGCTTTGGATCAACACTCACATCAGAAGAAAACCATTGCGCAGACAGTATCCTCACCGACTTAATCGAGTCCAAATTTGACATAACAAGCGTGCACATTCTGGTTGAGTACTTTCCACGATTTTATCGAGTACTACCCAGCCAGTTTAAACAATTACCGGACGTGATTTTTAAGCGAATCAATGCTATTCAACCGCAATGTTTTACACACTTATTGAAAACCACATTAAATCAAGGCGAGACACTGGTTAACAAAGGTGAAAGCTCATCCTCACTACTTGACGCATTCACTTTACCCGACCCAGATCACCAACAAAAACACGATACCTTTTTTATGCTTCCTGATAATGTAAAAAATGATCTTCATTTTGCTAACAACATTATTGCAAACTCGAGTAGAAAAGGGCTCAACCTGGTGCTATTTTCAGAGGCAACGCGCTCTGAAACCTCGATCATGATTAACGCCACGCACTCACTAGATCCATCTAAAAGCATTCTAATATGGCACCTCATACCATCTAAAAACCGATGTCGACCTAAAACTATCATCAGCATACTTCAAGCCATAGAACAGCAGCACTTACAGGCTCTAGTAACACACCCAACGTTTAATCTAAAACTAATTTTGTCATGCATTGTTAAGGATAAATACCCTATACCGCCCCCCATATTTAAAAAGATACTAACAGCATTACCATGTGCTGATACTATCGATCATGACACACTAGCATCGATAATTTGTAATAATGATTCACTACTAGCCGTTATTTTAACTCGACCAGAATTTATCAACGAAGCCTTCATACAAAAAATTATTAAGTTGAACGAAGGTTTTTTTCAACTGGCACTTGATCGTTCATCTATTTCTATTCATCAATGCGCCATTTTACTCGCGTTACACCCGACACTAGCCAGCCATATAATAATCAATCAATCTCAAATTCAAGATAATACCATCGCCTGCCAATATCTCTCTTCTCTTTTCTACCCAACACAGACAATACCATTTATAAAAACCAAGACTAATGACGCTAAAAGATCTATCACAACCGACAGACATCAGACAGAACGTGCCTCTTTAGGCAAAAGACAGCGCAGCAACCAATCCACCACCCCAAAAAAAAGACGCGCGGTAAGAAACAAACAGTCTGACAGCACTCTTGCCTTCCTGCGGCAGCAGCTCCTCACCATGCGAGACTCCAACACAAGAGAATACGACAACACATCGACAAACTTACCCACACAACAATCTCAAACATCGCGCCTATGAAGTTGCAAAAAAAACTACGTAAACCAACCATATAACAAAACTGATCTTTAAAAGAGAACTCTAATTTTCCCTTTTT
Source organism: uncultured Gammaproteobacteria bacterium (assembly GCA_902581285.1). Lineage (GTDB taxonomy): Bacteria > Pseudomonadota > Gammaproteobacteria > Coxiellales > Coxiellaceae > CACHNP01. The sequence continues at coordinate 42,554 of CACHNP010000010.1, forward strand.
TTTCATATTTTTCATTTACTTACGCTCAATAAGCAGGTAAATTGGGATTAATAGTATGACACACGGGAGAAGAGCGATGAGACACGATTTACTAAACAACCTTACCCCCAATCAGTTACAAAACATCCTCTATGCGTGCGATGTCGGCACATTAGCCGAGCACCTTAAATTAGCATGGGAAATACTGTGTGATGAAGACACCTTTGCACAAGAGCAAAAACGTGTCGCCTATCATTTTCTTCTTTTTGCACTCGATATTGAAGCCCATCTTGAACCCAACCAAGCAATCCAAGAGCGTATGCTTGATTGTCTTGAAGTATGGGAAGACAACCCAGAGTACGTCCCAGAAAAAACACCCTACTTTCTTAAATTAGGAAAAGAAAATATTCCTCAAGAACAAACCCGAACCGTCAATTACAGCAACGATCCACGTACACATAAGCTGCTGCAGAAAAAAGAACTACTCGACGTAAACTTAGAATCACGACTCAAAGACCGAGCGTATCAAACCATATTTTATAACCCAATTGATCGCGCAAGTCAGAGAGTCATGATCAGCCACTATAATAAGCACGGTCAACACTCAACAGAGGCATTATTCTATAAAGAAGGAAAACCCTTCTCTACTCAAAAAATGATTGCACACGGCATCAGAGGCTTTGCTGGCTTTACACTAAACACACACGGTGAGTTGTCTATCTTCGATCATCACGGAATGCAAGATGGTATCGCTCACTCAAGCATGAACGCGGGCGCACCCGTTGTGGCTGCAGGTCAAATTCAAATTCATAACGGTCGATTAAAAGCCATCACGGGTTACAGCGGTCACTACCAACCAACCCTGTATAACAATCTCCGTGCTATTGATTATCTCCTTCATCACGGCATTGATGTCAGTCAAGCGGTTATGTTTACAGACAAGGACCCAGGGAAAACGGTTCGACTTCGCGCCCCATCAAAGCCATTTATTGATTCATTTGTAAGCTCCGATGAACTTGATGGTATGCGATTTCAAACTCCAATACCCGCATTCTTAAGCCATGGGGTATCACACATCAATCAAAAACTTGAAACATTCAGCCAAGATTTAGAGAAGACACTACGACGTCGAGCAACACATCGACTAAATGAGCTAAAGGAGCGAATAACATCACGCATTAGACCTTATCACCCCGGGCTTTATACCACCCAAAAGTTGACTCAGTACAAGGAGATGAATCAACAGATGCAACTGCTGATTGAAAACATGAACAGCATTAAATTAGCTAGCCCCAGCACGATGCTATCTGTGACAAAAGAGTCTCGAGCGGGATTGAAACAGCTTATTGCTCATAACAACCAATTGCGTCAACGACACGGAAAACCAATCAATGCCGGACGCTTATTCCGCTGTATAACTAAACTCAATCACACACTGTCCGAAATTGAAAAACAACCACGCATCCGCAACCTGGAAAAAGATAGAAACAGCTTAACCAGTCTGTATTGATTAATGGTGCAACACATCACCTACCTGTTACGACTAACTACCCAAATAGCGTGAGTCATTGAGTTAAGACTTAATCCAGGACAACACAGTGCCAATCCATTTGCTCACCTGGCTTATTAAATGTATGCATCCACACCAAAAGAAAATGTAGGTGTGAATCGCCTTTCATCCTTATCAACACGACCAAATACATTTGCCAAAAGACCCGCAGAAGCATTGATACCTACGCGATGACCTATTTGGAGCTGATAACCAGCTGACAGATCGTAAGTTGACATGAAAGAGTAGGTTTTGGACCGCAGATCTCGCGACAAAAAAACAACCGTTGGCGAGACATAAGCGCCATTATCTGAAAATTCATGCTGCCAGTAATAACGCGCAGAAATGTTATAAAATTCATAAGTACTTAGATTACTTACTGTATTTGAAACAAAGATATTCGCCACTTGAGTAAGCTGTGGCCCGACGCTCCAATGTGGGGAAATTCGTTTCTGAATGTCATACTGAGCACCAAGTACCATAAAGTTTGAGAAACCAAACATCAAACTTCTTGTAGGTTGACCCACAGTCACTTGCGAATCGTTCTTTACATTAATATTACCACTGGCAGCCTGAGAGAAAGCAGGTAACGATAGTCCACACATCAGCGACGTTACACCACAAACGCGACGAAAAAATTGAGATAGCTTCATAATTAACCCCTGATTATTAAATTATTTCAAGCACTATAAGATAAATAAATGTACAACGCAACAAAAAGATGCCTTTTGTACGAGCAAAACTGAAAGTCGGGTAGAATACCCTGAAAAAGTTAATCAAACGGCCCGCAAGCTGCAATACCTATGCACACAATAAGGAATACCACCAACAAAATGCGAGCAAATGAGCAGCGCGCGAAGCCTCAATAATGAGATCATCGTGAATATATCGCCGCTAGAGTAAGTAATAACTGACTAAAAGAATAAATTCAGACCTAAACTATAAATTTCCGCAAATCGACTTTCATCTTTATCAACATTACCAAATAGATTTGCCAAAACCCCAACGGAAAGGTCCACCCCGAAACGCTGACCAATAGACCACTGGTAACCAGCACTCAAGGCATAAACGTCCCAATTAAAGTTCTTGTCCTCATCCGTCTCTGTAAAGCTAGTAAACACCGTTGGTGACACATACAATCCAGAATGAGAAAAGTGATGATTGATATAATACCGACCAGAAATACCATAACCCTTAATCTCTACATTCTTACCAGACAGTATTGATGAGAAAATATCAGGATAATCAAAAAACTGCAGACCAACACTCCAATTTGATGATACTTTCAATTGAGCATCAAACTGTAAACCAAAAAGATCCACTGTGGAGGCACCAAACATAAAATGCCTGGATGCATCGTTAACTTCTGATAACGCGCCCGTATCAGCTGAATGATTCGTAGGTGTTTGAGCAAACACAGGAAGTGAAAACGCACACACCAACGATGTAGCATGACAGAAATGACGAAGACAGTTCCTTAAACTCATAAAGCACCTCCAAAGAAAAACACAACGAACATATCTTATATAATCAAAAAAAAAGCACAGTGAAAAGTAAAAGAAGCAACCAAAAGCGAATAGATGCTGTAAAGTCTATAATTTCAACCCGTAACAAAAAACAGGGGCAATCAAACCGGGCTTCAACTCCACGTTGCATTCTCGTGACTCTAGCTTAAAACCATTTTTATCCAGCACACGTATGGAACTCGCATGACTGGCAACCACCTCAGCTAAAAACTGATGATAACCCGCCTGCATGCTGCCTACACGCAATGCTTGCGCCACCACCTCTGTTGCTAAACCACGCCCCCAAAATTGATACCCCAACCAATAACCCAATTCAATCACGCGCTGGCGTGGACGCGGCACTAAGGTCACCACCCCCATCAACTGCTCGGTATCACGATCCGCAATTGCACGAACCAACCCTCTTTTCTTGACAGGAACCCGATTTAAAGCGTAGAACCATTGATGAGCCAGCAAGTGCGTTTCAGGAAAATTGCCGCGCATAAAACGACTCACCAGTGGGTGCGAGGCCAAATTCACGATTGCTTCAGCGTCCTCCAAATCGTCGAGTCGACGCAGTGAACAACGCGATGTTAGTATATTTTCTTCAAATCGATCTTGAATAACCACAATACAAACCCAGTTCTGTTACCATTCAAAAGGAATCACAGTCCATCTCGGACGATCATCGTTTTCTTCTTCGATAATGGCTTGCGCATCCCCATCTCGATACCCAAACATCGCCATCGCCGCCGAGGTAACATAGATAAACACACTAAAACCAAAAGCCAGACAGATACGTTCATCACTCTCTTCACGTGAACCCGAAGCCGAGACAGGCATAGCCATCATTAAAAAAACCATGGGTTGTGCTACTATTCCAGTTCTCACGATAAACACCTACCTTGAAACTATTTTCACTTTAGCCACTCTACGCTTACCCACCTGAATCACGCATTCGGCACCAGCCTGAATTGCCATTTTGGTATCACTCACTTTAGCGCCATCAATTTTAACCGCACCTTGCTTTATCATACGTATGGCTTCTGATGTTGACGACACCAAACGCGCGTTCTTCAACACATAACCCACACCAAGGTCGACTCCCTCCGTCTCCAATTCCAGGCATTCCAAATCCGTGGGTAACGCATTTTCACGAAATCGCTCGACAAAATTTTGTTGTGCTTGCTCCGCCTGCGCCGTATCGTAAAATCGCCCAATGATTTCCTGAGCCAATGCAAACTTGATATCACGAGGATTCCTCCCCTGCTGCGCCGCCTGCTTCAGTGCTTCGATTTGCTGTACCGTTTGACTGCTTAGCAAGTCATAATAGCGCCACATTAAATCATCCGAGATTGACATCACTTTACCAAAAATCTCATCCGGGTTATCAGCGATACCAATGGTGTTGCCCAACGACTTTGACATTTTTTTCACCCCATCCAAACCTTCCAACAGTGGCATGGTTAAGATGCACTGCGGCTTTTGGCCGTGCTGCTTTTGTAACTCTCGCCCCATCAGTAAATTAAATTTCTGATCGGTTCCACCTAACTCTAAATCCGCTTCCATAACAACGGAATCATACCCTTGCACTAACGGGTATAAAAATTCGTGAATCGCGATTGGCTTACCACCCTTGTAACGCTTTTCAAAATCATCTCGTTCCAACATTCTGGCGACAGTTGAGGATGACGCCAACCGAATCATGTCGGCTGCTGACAGCTTATCCATCCAACTGGAGTTATACACGACCTGAGTTTTCTCTGGATCCAGTATTTTCATCACTTGCGATTGGTAAGTTTCAGCGTGCGCCAACACCTCTTCTCTTGACGGCGTGGGGCGGGTGGCATTTTTACCCGTCGGGTCTCCGATTAAGGCAGTAAAGTCACCAATCAAAAATAAAACCTCATGCCCCATGTTTTGTAACGCACGCAATTTATTGAGCACGACCGTGTGACCTAAATGAATATCCGGCGAGGTTGGATCCACACCCAACTTCACACGCAAAGGCCGACCTGTCTGCAATCGCTCAACCAGCTCCTCCTCCACTAAGATTTCTGCACACCCCCGCTTGATTTCTTGTAACGTCTCTTTCACCTTGTCCATCTCCATTGTTCGATTTTTTTTGGTAGCCTTTGTGTTAGACTGATTCTGCTTGCCATGGTAATGCGATCGGGTTTTTTTGGCAAATAAAACCAAACAAATTACCACCATGACAGAAAAAAAACCCACCCCCACGCTAAGCCCGTTCATACTGCCCCACATCAAAACAATCACACCACTGTTTCTTAGTGTACACCTAAAAGCCCGCTTGAGATAGCTCGTAGTCAGCACCAAGTCAACATCAAAAAGAAACTCTTACTATAAAAAACAGACAGTTAAAACGACACCGCTAAGCGCGAATGGCCGCGCCAACAGATGGCGAGTGCTTGCAAGCCCCCACGGGGTGCGACATAATATCACCAGACTGAGCAACCCAACGCTTAAGACAAACACCCTTTCACTCAGACTCAAGCGCTAAATCACTTGAACCAACTGGAGATACGATGAAACCCATCCACTACATTGGCCTGATGTCTGGCACCAGCTGTGACGGCATTGATGTTGCAATCACTGCAATTGATCGCAACATGAAGTTAATTGCCACCCATTTCGAACCATTTAGCAACACGTTAAGAAACTCAATACTCGCACTATGCCACCCCGGTGAGAACGCCATCGCTCGCATGGGTCAGTGCGACCACCAACTGGGCGAGCATTTTGCTGCCGCAGTGAACCACTGCCTTAATAAACACCAGATTGCAGCCAGCTGCGTGCGCGCCATTGGCTGCCATGGCCAAACCATTCGCCACCAACCCAACGGCCCAAACCCATTTAGCCTCCAAATTGGCAACCCCAACATCATTGCCTGCCGCACAGGAATTGACACCATCACGGATTTTAGACGACGCGACATCGCACTGGGTGGACAAGGAGCACCGTTAATGCCAGCGTTTCATGCCGCACTGATACCCGCATCACAACGCCCAGCCTGGGTGGTCAACATTGGGGGCTTCGCCAACGTCACTCAACTAACTAACGATAGCAACCAACCACAAATATCGGGTTACGATACCGGACCAGGAAACGCCCTGCTCGACTGGCATTATCAACAACATCACAACGACCATTTCGATCACAATGGAGACTGGGCCAGCAGCGGCAAGATCAACCAGGCACTTCTCGATATCATGTTAGCTGACCCCTACTTTGCGCTTTTTGCACCCAAAAGCACGGGACGGGAATATTTTAATTCTCAGTGGTTACAGCAACAGCTCGAGCAACTGGGTAGCGCCATCTTGCCCAACGATTTGCAACGAACACTGGTGGAGCTCACAGCAGTAACCATCGCTCAAGCAATCGCTAATAGCACTGCACCAGTCTGGGTGTGCGGTGGCGGAGCGCACAACCAATGCCTGATGCATCGGCTCAGCGAATTAATCAACGGTCGCGTTGCCGATACCAGCGAACTGGGAATCACCCCCGATTGGATCGAAGCAACGGGCTTTGCCTGGCTGGCACACCAAACAGTGAATCGACAACCCGGCAACCTCCCCGCTGTCACCGGCGCAAGCCGACCAGCGATACTGGGTGCGACCTGGCCAGCTTAACCCTCGGCTCAGTGCGCTTGTGCAATTGACTGATTTTGTAACCGCTGCAAAAAACCAATCGCATGCAAACGCTCAGTGAGCTGAAACTTAGTCTGCACCGCTAATTTCTTTTTCATATTTTTAACGTAAAATTCCACAGTACGAGCTGAAAGGTGTAATGCGTCTGCCGCTTGCGCAATCGTCGCCCCCTGCAATAAGTAAAAACAACACTCCGCTTCACGCCGAGTAAAATACACCCGCGGGTATGCAACACCCAAATAATATTTCGATTCGGTAAGACAATGCAAACGCACGACTTCCTTTGTCGGACCAGCACTTGGCACCCTTTTCACCTCATCCAGATGATAAATATTAAAATGATCCTCGCTTGTCGAGCATTGAATCACGTCTTGCCATTGCTTCACGACCCCCTCCTTAGTGACAGTAAGCAGCGCATCACACCCCACTCCGGTTTTACTCTAGCTTGTTTCAGCGTAACAAAACCTCAACGGCAAATAACCTCGGTAGTAGCAGCCCAATCTCAATGCGCCACGCAATCATAATCAGCCCGATCTAGCAGCACCCCATAAAATTGATTAATTATTTTACAAAACAAAATCACATCATTATAATATAATGATCAGACAATCATTCTGATTTTAGGATTAAGGAGAAACCTGATGAAAGAATTTTCTAAAAAGGTCAAAAAATTACACACCACAGTAAATGAAAAGTTGGACGCAGGACTGGGTTTCGTGTTTAATCCGCTTGTGAAATTTAGTGGAATCCTCAAGCAATTACCATTCAACAATCGTATAAATAACCTGATCTGGACATTCTTAGCGACCGCAGGCGCAATCGCTTTCATAAAATTTAAAGAAGCCCCCCTATACGCTTTATACCCTATCTATTTCTTTGCCCTCTGGCCTATTATCTTTGCTATCCTTCAGTTATTTTTTCTAAGCCTACGGGGATTAATTATTGTTGCTATCGCGTCAGTGTTGAATTTCACGCTAGGATGGTTTCACAAGCCAAAAGAATTGCTGACCACAACGTTGAAAATTCTAATTATTGTCTCAATTGCTTATACAATTTATGAGTTTTTTGATTTAGTTGGGCTTGGTGTTTTTGCATTCATATGTTTGATGGTATTGAGAGGCTAGTTGCAATGTATGGGTGATGTCAGATTAAAAATAATCTAGCTTGATAGTAAGGAGAATTTCAATGAAAGAATTTTGTAAGCGAATGGAAAAAAGATATCACTCTTGGATGAACGCTTCAGAAAAAGGATTAGCTTTTGTCCTTGATCCCATAGCAAATTGCACACAATGGTTAGCATCTCTGCCATTTCAAACCGGCTTAACCAAAAAAATATGGGGACTTTTAATCATTATTGGTTTAATTTCTTCTGTTAGATCTAACGGCAATGTTGTCAACTATTATGCTTTAATTGCCATCCTTTTGTGGCCTGTTTTCTGGATTTTCGCGCTGATACTTTTACTTTTTTTAGGCTATGCACTTTTATTTATTCGCTTTTGCATCTTATACATGACACTTTACTGGTTCATTGACTACTCTGGCCCAGCTAGAATTGTCATCATATCACCATTGGTTATCATTTTAGTTAAGTTAATTTAATGCAACCAATTAAAGTGTCACATCTACGCCAGAGGCTTGTCGAGCATTGAATTACGTCTTGCCATTACTTCACGCCCCTCCTTAGTGACAGTAAGCAGCGCATCACACCCCACTCCGGTTGTACTCTAGCTTGTTTCAGCGTAACAAAACCTCAACGGTAAATAACCTCGGTAGGTGCAACCCCATCTCAATGCGCCACGCAATCGTAATCATCGCGGCCTTTACCATTATATTTAGGTTTTCATCGATTCCAACCTTTGCCTCGTACCCTATTTTTTTTTGGCCCTATGGCCAGTCATTTTTTTTATTCTTGGATATGCCATTAGAATCGTGCTAAGTTTAGCCCTCCTAGCAATCCCCATTACGCTTTTCTTGACACTAAACTGGTTTATTGACCCTCTTGATAGACTCATTAAACTAGTGATCTTCTTAGTCATTGTGTTACCGGTAAAAATGTGTGTTCCCTAGCAATTAGCCTGACACTACCTACTACTGAGGATGCAGAAGAAAAAAACTTAACACGTTGAAATAATGACACCAAATTCAATCAACACCCATCAAATTGACATCGCAAATTATCTCCTCTAGACTGATTGTGCCTCGAATTTAACCATTCTGACGGCGAATTAGTAACACAATTGGTCGAGACTCGTGGGTTAAGACCAGCAACACCAAAGGGGAACATGTCATGACAAAATCGACAAACAACAACGGCATCAAGAAAATTGCCATTGCTGTGGTCTTGGGTCTCACGGCGATTTCAGGCGCCTGGGCTTTAACCAAAAACAACAACCAAAATCAACCCAAAGTAAGCCAACAAGCGGCCAGTCAAGCAGTTGACATGAACCAGTTCAGCTACATCATCGGCTACGAAGCGGGCAAGTCAATGACCACCCAAATCAAACAGAAAGTGGATATTCAACAGTTCACAAAAAACATCGAATTAGGTTACCAGCAAAAAACCGCGCAAGAGCCAACCAAAGACAAGCTCAATCAAATGGCTTTTCGCGCCGGCACGCACCTGCACTCAGCATTTCCTAAACTGAAGATTGACGCATTTATTCAAGGTATTCAGGCAGGGTATAGCAAGCAAGCGTCAAAGTACTCCGATGCACAAACCAAGCAAATCATCAAAGCCTATGCCGAGCAGCGTATGCGCACCATGCAAGCGAAAATGAGCGCTAACAAAAAAGCCAGCGACGCATTCATGGCACACATAGCCAAGCAGCCTGGGGTGAAGAAAATACAAGATGGTTTGTACTACCAAGTTATCAAGCAAGGTAACGGTCCGATTCCCAAAGCGACAGACACGGTTAAAGTGGACTACAAAGGCACACTGATTAACAACACCGTGTTTGACCAATCTGCAAACCACGGTGGGCCGGCTGAATTCAAACTCAATCAGGTGATACCTGGCTGGACTGCCGCATTAGAAAAAATGCCACAAGGTTCAGAATGGAAAATTTATATCGCACCCAAATTGGCTTACGGCGCAGCAGACGCCCCCATGATCGGGCCTGAGCAAGCGCTTATTTTCGACGTCACTTTACGTGAAGTTAAAAAAACCGCCTGATCCATTAAAATGTGATGACATGAAAAACCACGCCACAAGCGTGGTTTTTTTTACCTGCTCACAGCGTCAAAACAGCTTTTTCATTGCCCTAATCCCACAACCCTTACATCACTCCAGCATGGATTCCGCACCATCCCAGACCATCACTTTTTTTAGCACACCAAACCACAATTAAGGGTCCAGACAAAAGCCCACGCAGGCCAAACGCGGCTTTTGCATCAAGCTTGTTACAAAATTTTATCTTTTATACGTGTCACGGTTGCAATATTAGGTTATAATGTGAACAATTAAATCAACAGGAGCACATCATGACTTACTTTTCTTGCTTTTCTTGCCTTTTTCCAAAAAAACCCAAAATTCAGCCAAGAACTTCCCCATCAGCAAACGCATCATCGTACAATTGGAACTTTGCATTCAGCTACATGAGTCAAGTTTTAAATATGTTAATCAGTAACTTATCTGCTTTTTCATTCAGCCCAGCCAGTTTCTCACAAGCCACAGCAAGAAACAATTACAATCAGTTCTAGAAATAACATTTTACTGATCAAGCTGGCGTGAGGCCTAACAACCCAGTTTCGCGCCGGTTTAAGCCACTTTGCCACAAATAAGTCAGCCTTAACCCTATGTAAAAAACCAGAAATTCAGTAACACGCTGATAAATATGGAAAAAAAACCACCCCGATCGAAAAAATAAAATGAATAAAAATCTTCATTTAAGGGATTTTTAAGAATTATAGGCTATAATAGGGGATAAGAAGGTATTCATATTAATCCGTGCCGCTAAAAAATGAGCACGCAATGCGAGGTGTATCACATGCCCATTACTCATGAAACAAATGCACAAAACAAAATCGATCAGTTGACCCATCGCTTCATCAAACAAGCTGACAGTGGTAAAGCTCCAAAACCGGTGACCTTGTATTTGCCAGAACTCAGCAACGATGAGGAAAAGGTCATTTACGATTTAATAATCAAAGTATGGAATGAGTCTCGAAGCCATAACTACACACTTAACGAGAAGACCTTTACCAATTTCATTGAACTCACCGACAACCAAGAAACCAAAGCCATTCTAACAAACTTACGAGATAAAAACCCACAGCTAACCGGACTGATCAAACTCAAGCTAAAAGACAGTAGAAACGAAGAAAATGCTTTCTATAATTCCAAGAGTAATAAAATAGTAGATACGAAGTTAACGCTAGCTCAAAAACAAGGACTTCAACAAGCCACAGAAAATGAACTGAAATACGCTAACGGGGGCTACCTTAAACGACTGTATCGTCCAAGTAATCCAACAACCACAGCGCCCGAAAAACCAAAAACGCCCTTAGCGCGTTTCATTTACAATAATACCCACCTAAGTAGCCCAAAAATCGAACTGAAAAATATCACGGCTGTGGATGGCATCGACGCGACTGCAGAAGAAGCAGCGAAACAAACGGTAAGCAAGCACACAACGGGTTGGTATAGCAATGTGTTGATCAATAAAATGATACACGCCAGGATGGTTAAAATTAAAAAGCAACCTGATGTTACCGTCACGGAGTTCACAGGTAACAAGAAATTACCAGCCATCGAGTCAGCAGAGAGTGCCTTTAATGAACTAAAAGACCCATCGTTTGAAACCCCAACATTTTATGAAGTGACATCTACCATTAGCGGAACAACAAAAGTCAGCTATGTACTCACTTGCCAAGCCTCAGAACACTTATCGTATGATAAAACTCTAGAAGATGTAATAGAAATAGCTAAGAAAAAATTGGCTTCAGGCAGTCTCACAGAAATCAGAATCCAGTGCCCTTATAACGAAAGCAGCACTCATTTTATGCATCACGATATCAAACTGACTAAAATTAATGATAAGTACGAGGCAAACATAACGGTCAACGACTCTATGAAAGTCCTATCGAAACCTCCCAAAAATGAACTCATAAAAAAAATTGAAAGCATTGGTGATATACAAGTAAAAAAGCGGAAATATGGGAGCGTATACGAACAACAAAGCGACGGAAGCTCCTGCGGGCCACGAACCACTGCCTCACTGTTACACACATTAAAAGAGCATCATGGATATACTGACACAGCTGCCGAAAAGGACCTTATAGAAGTAAACAAGAAGACTAATCAAGCAACGGCCATGAAAAATCTCCGCGAAAGCCAAGCACAAGAGCTTTTCGAGCATTTCACAAAAAATGTAGCTGATGTTGGACAAAAAAAACAACTCCTCACCATGCTAATGCAAAAATACCTAACAGAGCTCGATCGAAAAAGCATTTCGGTACTAGAGACCATCGATGCCATCAAAAATGCAAAACACGAAAAACACGCGCCTTTGATTGAAGCGGCGAACAAGATAGATAAAGACGAACTTAAAAAAGAAAGCTTGGGCGACGCAGGCATAGATACCATTTTGAAGGGTATAACAAGCCCCAATCTTAATGCCGAAGAAACAAGAGCACTTAAAGATTTCATCACATTCTACAGAAAAACATTAACACCTGTACAAAAGACCGCATCTGCGGGGGCGCTTGCCAGTGACATAACAACTGAATCCACAAAGTATTTATCTGATCAAAACATAGACACAACGAAAAAAACCTTAAGTGACTGCGGTTATCAAGTCACACTGGTTAATCCAGAGTCTAATTACCTCGAACTACGAGATGAAATAACAGCCACAAAGCCCAGCATCACAAAGCAAGGAAAAGATTACAACATCAAAACAGATAGCGCCCCAAAAAACGAATCGAAACCAGACAAACTGACCAGGCAATACAAAGCACTGGTTAAAGCGTTGATTAGCACCCACTTCGCCCGCCTTAAAGCCGGCGATTACAACACTCAGTTCCTTGACATTGATTTCTCCATCAAGGAGACACACTTAAATGACGTTTTCAAAGACGGTAATGACGCGAGAACCAAGCTGCAGACAGCTTTGGAGGAGGTCGCTAAAGAATTCAGCAAAAATCACGACTGCTTGATCCGTTTTAAAAGCCCTCTAAGCAAAAAGATCAAATATTACAATAAAGCGGGTTATGATAATGATGATTATACAGCAGCAAAAAACAGTATCGAACAATACAAAAAAATGTCCACAGAGATCAAACAAAAAATCGACTCACTTGACTCAGCTGTACTTTCCGACTTATCCAATGACGATATAAAGAAGCTAAACCTTGTTGATACTGACGAACTAGAGACATTCATAAAATTGATTACTGCTCTTGTTAGTACAAAAAACCTACCTGCGCTAGAAGAAAAAGTCAGAAAACTAACCAAGGATAATTTCAACAAGATTACCCCCGATGACATTAAGAAAATTGACGAAAGACTTGTACCTTCGTTCGATATTGTAGCGCTGGGTGACAACATTCAACACCTCACAGATGAACAAATCAAAGCGCTTAGTAAAGAACAAATCGAAGCTCTAAAGACTAAACACTTTGAAGCGCTTAAGACCAATATAGAGTATATCCCTATTGCCATGGTTAAAGATATCAAGGTAGCCGAGCTGGTTGGACACATTAAACACCTCACAAAGAAACAAATCCAAGACTTAGGCGAAGATCAAATCAAAGCGCTAACACCTAATCAAATCGAATCGCTGTGCACTGCAGAGAAGTTTCAGTTCATTAAACCATCAATGATGAATGAATTCGAAGATGAAAAGCACAAGCCCACCAAGTTGACTTTAAAAGATGTGGCTCGCGAGCAAATCGCAATAATGACGAGCAAACACAAAGACCGCATCCTCAACCTTATCGACTCCGGGACAGATGATTCTTTCAAACAACAAACTTCTACGGATAGGAAAGTAAAAGCACTTTGGAGCTTAGCAAATAGTATTACCGCTCAAGATGTGAAGAAAGAAGTCGTGTCCGAACTGCTCACAAAGACACTCAAAGCCAACTCTGTTAAGGTAAATAATGCTGCTCTAGAATCAACAGTGAGATCGATACTCGTTCCTAATTCAAAGATCTCTCTATCAAAAGCTGTAAACAACCTTTCACAATGGATCGAAGCTGTGATAGCAAAGTATAACGAAAATAAAGCAGCGGCAGCGGGAGCGGCAGCGGCAGCGACGACAACCTTAGACGATGCAGCAGCCACATTAACCGACGAGACCGAAATTGATATCGAAAGCAAAAAATCAACTGGAGATCTTACCAAACAGGTGATAAAGAACCTAAAACTCGATTCTCCTGCTAATACAAAGAAATTCAAAGACTGGATTACTGATGAAAATGAAGTCAAAAAATATCTATATGCACTTCAAACAATAGTCAGGGATCTATCCGGTATTGATTTCAATAATATTCAAAATGAAATTAAAGATATTCAC
>CACHNP010000011.1 GCA_902581285.1 uncultured Gammaproteobacteria bacterium
TTCTGTATTCAGTTTTAATGGTACCCGAAGGTACATCGAATCTGCTATATAAGGTTGATTTGATTATTTTGAAAACTTTTTCCTTACTGAATTCTGCATGATGTATTTCTTTTTTCTGGGAGCTGGTCATAAAGTTGGCGCTCCATAATGTCTTTGTTATTACTGTTTTTTTTATTATGCTGGTCTTTTTTTAACGTGTCCTTTTCGAGTGAACTTTCTATTTTCTTTATCCATTTTTTATTTTCAGTTTCATGCGTTTTATAGAGTAGATTGATCAGCAGTTGGTTTTTATCTATTATTTCGAGTTTTTTTAATTGTTTATCGATGACTTCTTTTGTTTGAGTATTCAATATCGAGTGAGCATGTTTTATTTGATATGGTTCTAGTCGGCGATCTTTTTTTTCAGTTTTATTTTTTATTAGGTTATTCTTGAGTTCTTGCCTTAGTTCCATATTTTTAAATTCTATTTTCATAAGCATAGAATCGGTTTTTTTGTTTTTTCGTAGATAGTGTTTTTTTATTTTAGAGTAGAGATCTTGGTCATTATTATATAGTAGAGGGAAGTTCCTGATGTTGTCTACGATGATGTATTCTGTTTGGGCGTTAAAAGAAGTGAGAGCATCCTGTTTTTTTATGAGTTTGTCTTTAATGAATTTTGTTATCAAAATGAGGCGTGTGCTCTCGATCAAGTAAAACAAAGAGGCAAGTTCAGACTGAATTGATTCTTGATTAAGAATATTAATTTTTTTTTCCCACACTCTATTAATATATTTTTTAGTAGTTGGTAATAAACTATCCATCAAGCCACCTAGCATAGAAAGTGAAAATAACCAGTAGTCACTGGTCTCATACGAAGATGAATTGTATATGGCGAGTGAGGATTTAATTAACATGATAGAATTTATTAGTGCGTTATATAAAGCAACAAATGATTTGGCGCAAGAGCCTGACTTCTTGTATCGAGCCTCAAACACGTTAGATATCATCTGGTATGGGCCGCTTAAACCATCAATTCCATTCCACCAGTGCTGTGTCAATAATGTGTCGAGTGTTGTGGAGTATTGAGGGAAATAGTGAAGCCAAAGGGTTATTAGTGTGCACACGATGTAATAACGGTGTTGGAACGTTGCCAGTCGAGATGTCATGTAGACGGTAAGTGGTGTTTTGTTAGTCATCATCATAAGGTGATTTAGAGGAATCAGCACTAAGTACGAAAGCGGAGTTTCCGTGCTTATTTTGTACAAGTTGGATGAGTGCATTCTTTTTACAAGGTCACGATATTCTCTGGACTTTAACCATTCACTATCTGCTTTCTGATTCAGATCTACGATGATAAGGCGAAACATCGCAGACATTACCATTAAAACAATTGCCGCGTTAGTTATTTCGTTTTGTTCTGAGTCGTTATTGATAGCGTAAAGTGCTGCGCTCGCTGTCGCGCAGGCATATGCCATGATGGAATAAAGAGTTGTGGGGTCAACACAATGGCTTTTCTCATGTCGATAAGTTTTGGGGTAAGTGGTAGGTTTTATTCCCTGTTCTATTGTTTCATAATTTTCAATTTCTTCTATCGCATGATAATTTTTAATCCTTTTTTTATCGCTCAAAAGTGGCTGTTTCATGATAGGCGCCTTGTTGATAGTTGATTGGTCTGTTACGATTTTACCATAAAATAAGTGAGAAAACTTTTGTTTGATAGCTGGCAAATCTACAATTAGGGTTCAGTACGATTTTTTATGGGTTTATAGAGTCTGAATTACCAGACAAAAAACAGCATTAACGCAGTTTTCTGCTTCATTTTTCGCTATATATTTTGTCGTTTAACATTATTTTCAGAATACCTCGTAAAGCTGTTCTGCTTAAATGAATCGGAAATAAAAACTCGGATAAGTATCAGGTGACACTCCCCAAGGAATAAGTAAATAAATAATTTTTTTGAATAAAATGTGTTATTTAATTTTTCTTTCGAAAAATGAATCTATTCATACACGTCGGTGTTTTTGTAACACTTGCCCTTAAATAGCAACTTGAGTGTGGCGCTCTCTTTGTGAAGTCACGCTGACAATAAACTACTGGAAATTGTTTTTTATGTGTCTCGTTGAGAAACGTGACAGTGTTCTAGCTATGATAAAGCTACTTAACTGATGATGCATCTATAACATGCAGGTACTTCTATGTCATTACTCCATAGGTTTTCATCAGATTCGCTTCGACTCAGTGGTGAGGCAATGGGTTGGTCCTGTTCATTTACAATACGTATTTTGTTGTCATAACACTTTTTCAGGATATCCCCCAAATCTGGACCGTTATAAAGGTACTGAGTAAAAAAACGTGGGTAAATATCAGCCATCATTTCCTCAGGAAATTGTCCTGTTAAGCTTGAGATCCCTTTTTTTGAGGTGCTTAGCATGTCTGAAAGGGGATTGTGTAATCCACGACAGGTTGTCATTAAATTTTTTAGGTCTCTAAAATAAATCGAGCGCAGTGCTTCTAACTCGTCTAGAGCAAGAACTCTCAGTATCTTTTCAACTTCAACCTTACCTTTATCCTTTTTTAGATGCCCAGATAGCCATTTGATAGCGCTACTCGCCCGCTTGTGATTATCCCAGCCTAACTTAACTGAGGTCACTGACTCTGGAGCACTAGCTAAAGCCTCTGCAAGCTCGGGCACTGTTTTGTTTTCAAGGCTATTTCCAGATAAATTCAAAGTGGCCACATTAGCTCGGATGCCGGAAAAAGCCTCTGCAAGCTCGGCGCCTGGTATGAAGTCAAACGCATTATTAGACAAATTCAATTTGGTCACTGTTTTTGGGATACCCTCAAAAGCCTCTTTAAGCTCGGCGCCAGATTTCTGAAAAAGACCACACTCCAAACTCAATAAGGTCACATTAGCCGGAATAGCGCCAAGAGCCTCTTTAAGCTCGGCGCCTGTTTTGTTGTTAAACTCATTAGCGGACAAATCCAATGAAGTCACCGTTTCAGGGATGCTTGAAAAAATTTCTTTGAGCTCGTCGGCTGTTTTTTTGTAAAGACTATTGTCGCTTAAATCCAATAAAGTCACTGTAGCTGGGATACCGGCGAAAGCCTCTGCAATGTCAGAGATTGTTTTGTTTCCAATGTCATTCATTTTATGTCGATGATACATGGGTTATTCCGACCTATTTTAAATTCCAACAGTACGCAACCACTTAATAAATCGGTTGATTTCTAGAAAGATGATGCAAACTCTACTTTTTTGTTTGTGCATAATTTACAATGCGCGGCTCCCACTGTCCATGGGGATAATTACTGAAAGTGATCCATTTCTATCGCTATACTTCTAACTATTTGTGCTGTTCTAGATCGTCGTAAAGTAATCAGAACAAAACGCGAATCAATGTTAATTATTTTGATTGTCGCTCGCTTAAGTCACAAATATTAAGATAGAAGATGCTTGAAAGCGCTGAACTTGGTGTTTATGGGCAGTCACTGTGGTACTAGAGCTAGCCTCTGCTTACTACAAAGACATGCTTTTTTAAAGATGCTTTGTGAGTTTCATTTTAGATCGGGAGATCTACAGCTATTTGCAGGAGGTTGTGTTCAGTCGTCTGCGCCTGGCTTTTCGCTAAAGTATTTTTCAAATTTATTTTCTTCGTCTTTGTACTTACCAGCATCTAATGGGGCGTCTTTTTTTTCTGTGATATTAGGCCAAATTTCAGCGTATTTTCTATTGATGTTATGCCATTTCTCCTTCTCGTCTTTTGTATCTGGGATAATGGCATCTACAGGGCATTCGGGTTCGCAGACGCCGCAATCGATACACTCATCTGGGTTGATGACCAGCATGTTTTCGCCTTCGTAAAAGCAATCAACGGGGCAGACTTCCACGCAATCGGTGTGTTTGCATTTGATGCACTTTTCATTCACAAGGTATGTCATTTCTCTTCGCCCATCTGATAAAAACTCATTCTACTTTGAAGTGGTGTTGGATGCAATGAGCAGGGTGGTTAAGTTATTCATTTATATTTAGAAGGTTGTGCTCGCGCGCGCCGCGGTATGACCGTTTTGATGACTTGATTTGCGGTTAAGCTTTGGTTAGAATGGGCGCACTTTAAGTTTCCTGGAGTGATTATGTTTGATCCGCAAGTTATTGAAAATATGATAAAGGATGGCATGAGTTGCCAGTCTGCGACAGTGACTGGTGACGGTCATCACTTTGAAGCGGTTATCGTCAGCGAGCAATTCTCCGGTGAATCCACTTTGGCGCGACACCGACGTGTGTACGCCACGCTTGGCGCAAAAATGGGCCATGAGATCCACGCGCTTTCAATCAAAGCGCTAACCCCAGAAGAAGTGCAGTAGCACGCGTCTTCCCAACCATGTTATTGAAAAAACAGGAGCTATGATGTCAGATATTCAAACAAAAATCCAAGACACAATCGATAACCACGATGTTGTGTTGTTCATGAAAGGCACTAAAGATTTCCCTCAGTGTGGCTTCTCTGGCAGGGTCGCTCATATCCTTAAACAACTTGGCGTTGAGTACCATCACGAAAACGTGCTCGAGGATCCTGAATTGCGTGAAGGTATCAAAACGTTTTCAAATTGGCCTACCATCCCGCAATTGTATATCAAAGGTGAGTTTATGGGGGGCTGTGATATCGTCTCTGAAATGGAAGCATCTGGCGAATTGAAAAAATTGCTTTGTAACAACGAAGGGTAATTGTTTTTACCCTTTACTGTTTTTAATTTTCTATTCACCCCAGTCAATGGTTTGCTCGTTTTCAAGCTCTTGAGCATGGTCACGTGCTTGGTAAATTTTTTGATACTTGTCGTGCTCAAATTGCTGAGACGGCGAAAGTGGGTTTTTTTTATTAAATTCAGCCATTTTTTTGTCAATTTCACTGACATAATACCTGTCGATTTTTTTCATTTTTGATAGAATACCTTTTTTGTAAACATGAGTGTGTAGTAGTATGAAACTTAACCTGAATGGCTTTGAATTTCAAGAGCTATTAACTGCTGAAGGCGTGGCACGCTGCGATGAGCGCTTCATTAACTGGTTGTGCGACAGGGATGCGGGCCTGCATGCTCAATTATTGGCCTACCGTCACGACGGTTGGGGTCGTGGCCCGGAACTCAGTGATTTTATTATACGCAGTGCTGTGCTGCTTGATGAGTTTCTGGTTGATTTGTATTCCATCCATGACGAGGCAAAGCGGTTAGAACAAGAGATTAAGTCTCACGACCCTGTTTTTTCGTTTAAGCAATCGTATGTGATAAAAAAAGCCAAGCGCCTGCTGTCGAAGCTGGATGAGCAGCCGGGATTTACGGAGCTCCATGAGTCTCTGGTGTCTAAGGTGACAGCTGATCAGGGGGGCTTTGATGAGTTGGGTTTGTCGCGCTATGCAATGGCGCTATTAACTGAAGAAGCTGCTCATGAGGAAGCCATACTTCAAGTGGTCCAGTGGTCGGCTCACGCGCTTCAGACCGCAGAGGCGCAATCCGTGGTGGCGGAATGGTCTGCCTTTCGGCTTCCACAAAAAAAAGATTACCAAAATTTGGTCGCGCTAGAGGTGGGTGAAAATGGCATGTTGTCTTCACCTAGTCAGCACCATGTTCATCGTGATGGCTTTGATCTCACGGACCCCAGGATGACACAGCGACAGGCCTTAAGTGAAATAGATTACTGTGTTTATTGTCACGATAAAGAACGGGATTATTGCTCTAGTGGTTTTCCATTAGAGAAAGACAACATGGATGCCGGTTTCAGGAAAAATCCTTTGGATGAGCTGCTGTCTGGATGCCCTTTAGAAGAAAAAATCTCTGAGATGCATTGGTTAAAGAAATCCGGTTACAGTATAGGTGCGTTAGCCACTGTGATGATTGATAACCCCATGTGCCCTGCAACAGGTCATCGAATCTGTAACGACTGTATGCAGTCTTGTATTTATCAAAAACTTGACCCTGTTAACATTCCTCAAGCCGAATCACGGGTGTTGACCGATGTGGTGGATTTGCCGTGGGGGGTGGAAATCTATGATCTACTGACCCGATGGAATCCATTACGTCGAGAGCAGTATAAAATCAAGCCTTATAACGGAAAGAAAATACTAGTCATGGGTATGGGCCCGGCAGGTTTTACTTTGGCGCACCATCTTTTACTCGAAGGCTATGCGGTCGTGGGTGCGGATGGCTTGAAACTGGAGCCATTACAGCAAGCGTGGCTGCAACAGCCGATAGAAAATTTCTCACGGTTAAAAGACAGTTTGTCTGATCGCATCATGATGGGTTTTGGTGGGGTTGCAGAATACGGCATTACGGTCCGTTGGGATAAAAACTTTTTGAAGTTGATTTTGGTTTCTTTACTGCGAAGACAGTATTTTCAGTTGGTTGGTAGTATTCGTTTTGGCGGCGCTTTAACAGTTGAAAAAGCCTGGGAGCTGGGGTTCGATCATCTTTCGATAGCGGTGGGTGCCGGGTTGCCAAAAGAGCTCATGATTGAAAACAGTTTGGCGATAGGTATGCGACAGGCGAATGATTTCTTGATGGCATTACAATTGACTGGTGCGGCGAAGAAAAATTCATTGGCAAATTTACAGATTCGAATGCCGATTGTCGTTATTGGCGGTGGTTTGACTGGTGTTGATGCTGCAACTGAGGCACAGGCATATTACTTGCTGCAAATTGAAAAAATGGCATCGCGTTACGCAACGTTGGTATCCCATTATGGGGAAGACAAGGTTAGGGCACGTTTTAGTCAAACCGACTTGACTATTTTAGATGAGTACTTACAGCATGCCCAAATGTTGTTTGATGAGCGTGAGTGTGCTCGATCTGAAAATCGCCAGCCTGATTTGATCGCTTTGGTTCGCCGTTGGGGTGGTGTAACCATTGCGTATCGTCGCCGTGTTCAAGATTCACCAGCATACCGTTTAAATCACGAAGAGCTGGCCATGGCAATGGAGCAGGGTTTATATTACGCTGAGCATGTTTCACCTGAAAAAGTCATTTTAGATTCTAACGGTCACGCTAAAGCGGTGGCTTTTGTGAAAAATGTTGCCGGTAGTGAAGATGTATCTACGGTGACCATGGCGGCTAAAACCATACTCGTCGCTACAGGCGCTAAACCCAATGTGGCATACGAGTTCGAGCATCGTGGTACTTTTTTGAGGAAGCAGTTTCAGTATGAAAGATTTGATTTGATTGAAGGTGAACTTACTCAGGCCAGTGAAGATGTAAACGTGAAATCGTGCCGTATTGGCCCTTTTACAAGCTACAACAAAGACGGTAAGCTGGTCAGCTTTTTGGGGGACACTCATTCGGTGTTTCACGGAAGTGTTGTGAATGCGATCGCTTCAGCTAAACGGGTGTATCCACGCATCAGTGAGGCTCTGCAATCGCAACATAATCCGGTCGATTGCGATGATTACCCGCTGTTTAGGGAAAAGATACACGACGTTTTTCGTTCACGAGTTATTAGCGTCGAACCCCTTACGAATAATCACATGCAATTAACGGTGTATTCGCCCTTAGCCGCAGAGCAATTCTATCCTGGGCAATTTTATCGGATTCAAACTTACGAATCGCTAGTTGACACAATCGAGGGCACGGCATTGCACATGGAAGCGTTGGCTTTGATTGGGGTTAAGCGAGACAATGCTGACGGGGTGTTATCATTCATTATTAGTGACAACGGCGTTAGCTCTAAACTGGCTTCGCGTTTTCGCTCAGGCGACAGGTTGTCTGTCATGGGGCCAACTGGTGCGAAGCTACCGCTGCCTCGTGATGGTGGGATGATTATCGTGGGTGGAGAGTGGGCGCGTATTCAGATCTTGTCGATTGGTTATGAATTAAAAAAATTAGGCGTTAATCTGATTTTTTTCTCTTGTGAAAAAAATACTTTCTTAGAAGATGAAGTTAGTTCATTGTGTTCTGAGGTTATCTCAGTTCAGTCGGAATCTGATGTCCCGGCAGCGTTGCAATCTTGGGCAACAAAAAATGTTCAGACTGCGTCAAGTGTTCGTCAGTGCCAAGTGTTTTCATCGCCATCTTTGTTAAAATCCATTCAAGCGATAAGAGCCAATGAGCCAATGCAGGTGCTGAGTCATGTTCGTTTTACCGCTGCGGTTTTCGGGCCAATGCAATGTATGTTGAAAGGGGTTTGCGCGCAATGTTTACAGTGGCAAATTGACCCTGCGACCGGTAAGCGAACCAAGGCTGTGTATGCATGCTCCTGGCAAAATCAACCCATTGAGATTATTGATATCGACAGTCTGTCGGAACGATTGGCTCAAAATCAATGTCAGGAACACTTGGGCAGGCTGTGGTTGGATCATATTTCATCTGGTAAAGTGCAAAAAAATGACAGTCAGAGTTTCGTATGGTAGATCCTGGCATTCAAATCGTCTTCTGTATACAATAAAGGTACCATAACAAAGGAGTAAAAACACATGACAGCCAATACTTTAACATGCGATGAATTAATCACTAAGATTCGAGATAATGATTCTAACCTACTTATCGCTGATGTGCGTTCGAAGCAGTCTCATGATGAAGGGCATATTGATAACGCGATACATTTTACGCTCAAATCACTGACAGAAGTGGTCGAGGAAGGTTCTGAAATGTCTCAAAAAGAAATTGTGCTCTATTGTGATGAAGGAACTATCCTTAGTCGCATCGTCGCAGATATTTTATCAAATCAAAACATTCAAAATGTGTCTGTTTTAGAGGGTGGTTTTGCAGCTTGGTGTCAAATTGCGAGAAAAACTGATTAATTGCCATGAGTAAAGCATCTAAGCAAATTGCTATTAGCATTCCAGATTTTTCTGTTCCTGAGTCGTATGACCTTGCAGTGAAAAAACAACTGATGAAGAAGATAGCGGATTATTTAAAACAAAATGATGCCGTGTTGATTTCCCATTACTACACGTCACACGATATTCAGGAATTGACTGAGTTTTGCGGTGGGTTCATTGGTGATTCCTTAGCAATGGCTAAACACGGTCTTGAGCACAGTGCCAAGAATATCATTGTTTGTGGTGTTAAGTTTATGGGCGAAACGGCGAAGATTTTGAGTCCCGATAAAAATGTCTTTATGCCAACCTTAAATGCAACTTGCTCTCTTGATTTAGGTTGCCCAGCAGATGACTTTAAGACATTTTGTGAACAATACCCTGATCGCACTGTTGTTGTCTATGCGAATACGTCAGCTAGAGTGAAAGCCATAGCTGATTGGGTTGTGACATCGTCTAATGCATTGGAGATCATTGATTATCTAGATTCAAAAGGCGAAAAGATCATATGGGCACCAGATAAGTATTTAGGCTCTTATATTAAAAAACAAACATCGGCTGATATGGTTTTGTGGGATGGGGCGTGTATTGTGCACGAAGAGTTTAAAGCACAGGCACTATTGGATCTTAAAAAAGTTCATCCTAACGCTGCTGTTTTGGTTCATCCTGAGTCGCCTGCTTCAGTTGTCGGTATTGCCGATGTGGTGGGTTCTACTTCAAAATTATTGTCAGCAACTAAAACAATGGACAACGACACTTTTATCGTTGCAACGGATTCTGGTATTTTCTACAAAATGAAACAGGCATCACCTGATAAAACCTTTATTGAGGCTCCTACGTCTGGGCAAGGTGCAACATGCCGTAGTTGTGCTCGATGCCCTTGGATGTCGATGAATCAATTATCGATGATCGATAAGTCATTATTCAATAAAGATTGCGAAATTACTTTGGATCCCGAAATAATTAAGCAAGCTCAGGTCTCCCTAAATAGGATGGTCTCATTTCCACCTGAAAGTTAAATAAAAAAAGGAATAGCATGCGTTTCAATTACAGTACATTGTGTGTTGATCTTGTTGCCGAAGGTATTTTGCTTTTAACCTTGAATCGTCGTGAAGTCCACAATGCGATAAATTCGGTTATGATGACAGAGCTTTTATCTTTTTGGAATACGGTTTCTGATGCTAATGATTTAAGGGTAATAGTGATCACTGGCAGTGGTGATCGTGCTTTTTGCGCAGGGGCGGATTTAAAAGAGCGGTTTAATTTAGACCTAAATACATGGAAAGAGCAACACGCTGTATTGCAGGCGGCAATGAAAGCGATGTCGAGTTGCCCACTGCCAATTATTAGCATGGTAAATGGCTTGGCTTTTGGTGGTGGTTTAGAGTTGGCTTTAGCGAGTGACTTTGTATACGCTTCCAAAACAAGTCAGTTTGCGCAATCAGAAGTGAAGCTGGGTATTATGCCTGGCGCAATGGGTACGCAAAATCTTCCAAGAGCGCTTGGTGCTCGACGAGCCCGTGAGTGTGCTTATACTGGAGAGGTCTTTTCAGGTGAGCAAGCTTATGACTGGGGTCTTGTTAATCATTTATTCCCCCTGGAAACCTTGAAAGATGGAACGATAGCTGTTGCTAAAAAGATAGCATCAAATGCGCCTCTGGCTGTTCGCCAAGTTAAACGCTCAATCAATAAAGCGGTGTCTGATGAGTTGATTTCTGGCTATGATTTTGAGGTATCATGTTATAATTCTTTACTTGAGTCAGCGGATAGATTGGAAGGCATCGCTGCTTTTAATGAAAAGCGTTTACCCGATTTTAAAGGGGTTTAACATGACAGTTTACCGTGGTCAGATTCGTAAAATGAAGGGTGTTTATCAGGGGCGTGTTAGCTATTTTATGCGTTTAACCGATAATGAGTTGATAGATTTAAATAATTTCATAGGTCATAACTTAATTATTCGATATTTGGGCGCGATTTATTGTGTGCAATGCGGTCGTAAGACGAAAAAAAGTTTCCAACAAGGCCATTGTTTTCCCTGTATGCGTAAAATTAATGAATGCGGAAATTGTCAGCTTTTTCCTGAACGATGTTTAGTAGAAAAGGGCGGCTGTTCTTGTGATGATTGGGCTCACAGGCAATGCAATATTCCTCACGTGGTTTACTTGTCTAACACATCGAATTTGAAAGTGGGCGTTACCAGTGAGTCTGATCCAGTTGTTCGCTGGATTGATCAAGGGGCGATGCAGGCTGTTTCTTTATTTAGAACTGAGAACCGATTTCAGGCAGGCTTACTCGAAGTTGCAATTAAAAAACACATTGCGGACAAAACAAACTGGCGGACTATGTTAAAACAAGATTCGGTTGAGCTTAATTTACTTGAGCGAGCGGAAAACTTGCTGGCAATTTCGAAAGAGGATATTGCGCCAATACTTAAGTCTTATCCAACTCAGATTACTCGCTGTGAGGGCGCAGAGGTTGTTGAAATTTCTTACCCAGTGGGTGAGTATCCACTAAAAGTCAGTTCGTTGTCTTTGGATAAAACGCCTGAAGTGAAGGGGTGTTTAAAAGGGATTAAGGGGCAGTATCTTATCATGGATACCGGTGTGATGAACGTGAGGAAATTTTCAGGGTATGATATTGAGATGGAGGTTGGTGTATAATGGTTTCAGTGGTTTTTGATGCGCCTTCCACTATTGGTATGGTGGGAGTAGCTTTAGTTCTTTTTGCCTATTTTTCAATGCAGATAGGTAAAATGGATGCCGAGAAATTGAAATTTTCTTTGATTAATCTGATTGGGTCGGTGTTGATACTGGTTTCGCTATGTTATCATTTAAACGTACCGTCTCTGGTTATCGAAGTTGCTTGGATGTTGATAAGTGCATACGGCGTTTTTCGTTGTTTGAGAGAGGCGCGCGGGCTTGCTCGAAACAACGATGATTAGTGTACTACTGAGATGAGAGTTTTCTTATGGAAAAACAACAATTTCATTCACAAAAAAAATACGACTATCTTGTCTTTATCGGTCGCTTTCAGCCTTTTCATAATGGTCACCAATATGTCATCAAAAAAGCACTTGCTTTAGCAGATAAGGTAATTCTATTATGTGGTTCTGCTTTTAGGCCTCGTACAACTCGAAATCCATTTAGTTATGATGAGCGAAAGGAGATGATTTCTGCTTGTTTTAATGAGCAAGAGAATAAAAGAATCATTTTTCAACCTGTAATGGATGTGACGTATGACGATAATCTGTGGGTTGAGAATGTGAAAGAACTTGTTCGCGGTCTTGTGTTGCAAAGTGATATGACTGATGGCACCAACAGTAATCAGAAAATTGGTCTTATTGGTCATAAAAAAGATCATACATCTTTTTATTTGAAATTATTCCCCGAGTGGGATTTTGTTCCCGTTGAAAACTTCAAAAATATTAATTCTACTGATATTAGGAATTATTGTTTTTTAAAAAGAGGTGCTTTGTCTGTGCTATCAGCTAGTTTACCATCACCTATTATCGAGTTTTTAGATATTTTTTCACAATCTGAGGCATATGACTATCTTGCAAAAGAAGCTGATTTTATTGTTAAAAGTAAATCTAATCAAGATGGTTCAGATGCTCAATTGATGTTAAATGTTATTGTTGCTAGCTCAGGTCGATTGCTTTTGCACAAAAGAGATGAGCAACCTGGTATTGGGTTATATGCTTTACCCGGAGGGTGTGTTGTTGAAGGCGAACGATTGCTGGCAAGTGCAATCGATATTACTAAATCCATATTGTCAATGGGCATAGCGGATGATGTCTTGTATGAATCGTTGCGTCTTAAAGATGTTTTTGATAACCCGAAGCGATCGGAATTAGGCCGTGTAATTGCACATGTTTTTTATTTTTCATTAGCAGATGACATCGTGGATAATACATCACTTTCTATTGATTCTGATAATTACGAATGGGTTTCAGTTGATAGTTTGGATTCTTCAAACATGTATCAGGATCATTTTTTTATCCTGAAGAAATGCCTGGTTATTGAGTGATTTTTTTTAAACATACAAGGGAGTGATTTATGTTTAGGAACTTGATATTAAATACGGATTCGTATAAAGCGTCTCATTATTTACAATACCCTCCTGGCGCGACTCATTTGTCCGCCTACATCGAGTCCAGAGGCGGTGAGTTTTCTGAGTTAGTTTTTTTTGGTTTGCAAGCATTCATAAAAGAGTATCTCCTATCTCCTATTACGATGGCTGACATAGACGAGGCGGAATCTATATTCATTCCTCATGGTGTTCCTTTTAATCGAAGTGGTTGGGAATACATTGTTAATGAGCACGATGGCTTCTTGCCAATTGAAATTCAGGCTCTGGAAGAGGGAACGATTACCACTCCGCACCAGGTTTTGGTGCAGCTTATGAACACGGATGACAAGTGTTATTGGCTAAGTACCTATTTGGAGACCAGTTTGCTTAGAGCGATTTGGTACCCTACCAGTGTTGCTTCGTCTTCACGTAATGTAAGAAATATGATTAAGCAGTACATGCAAGACACATGCGATGGTTTAGAAAAGTTACCATTCATGCTGCAAGATTTTGGTGCACGTGGTGCCTCTTCAAGAGAAAGTGCTGCTTTAGGAGGCATGGGGCATCTGCTGAGCTTTGAAGGATCTGATACCATTGAGGCTATTGTTGCAGCACAGCTGTACTACAGTGAAAAGATGGCGGGATACTCTATTCCTGCAGCAGAGCACTCCACAATTACCTCCTGGGGCAAGGAAGGGGAACTTGATGCTTTTAAAAACATGTGTGATCATTTTTTAAAAAAAGGCAAATCCGTTAGCGTGGTCAGTGATTCTTATGATATATGGCGTTCGATCGATGAATTTTGGGGAACTGAGCTCAAAGATCGTATACTATCGAGTGGCGGCTGTTTAATTGTCCGCCCAGATAGTGGCGACCCAGTGAATGTGGTCTGTTTGGCATTTGAAAAGTTGTTTACTCATTTTGGGTTCACCACAAATAGTAAAGGCTATCGTGTTTTGCCTGAATCAATTCGGTTAATTCAAGGCGATGGTTTAGATCCAGGTCTTATTCGAGATATTCTTAATGCGATGAGGCAAAAAAAGATCAGTACTGAAAATATTGTTTTTGGTATGGGGGGTGCATTGTTACAGCGCTTGGATCGTGACACAATGAAATTTGCAATGAAAGCGTCCGCGATCCAGGTAAATGGAGAGTGGAGAGGGGTGCATAAGGACCCCATTACTGCTCCCGGTAAAAAATCAAAAGAAGGTCGGTTGGCTGCAATTCTCGGTGATAATGGTCAAATCAAAACAATTCTAGAAAAAGACCTAGGTCAGCATGAAAATAAACTTCAGCCCGTGTTTAGAAATGGAAAATTGTTACGAGAAATGACTTTTCAGGAAATAAAGCGAAGAGCGAATCTCGTAACAATTGACTAGGAATCATACCCCAGCGTAGCCAACTCTTTGGGTTTCATTTTCTTGTTCTTCGTACACATCTGACCTTTGGGTTTCATTTTCTTGTTCTTCGAACAGGTAAGAGCTGACAAAATGAGCGATAACTTCATGTGTTTTGGTTGTTGGATGTTTACCGTTGAAAAAAGCATATTCATCACACTTTGGTTGAGCCTCATCACCTGTGCAGCTTCGGTGTGCGAGTGTCTTGTTGATACCGTATTTTTCTGGATGAGAAAATACCGTTTTGATCCATTCGTGAAAAGGTAACACCTGTTCTTTAGGCAATACGGATCTTACAGTTGCTTCAATCTCATGATTTAGAATGAATGAAATCACGCTTAACCCATCAAGAATTAATTTATTACCTTTTGCTAATTCTCGCGCCGCAGGAACATAGCTGAAGTCAAGTAGTGTACCTACGAGTAGCTGATCTTTAGCAGCCCCGGCTTGTAACTGAAGATGTATCCATTGTTTGATGTTTTTTAGTAGATGAGATAGCTCTGGTAATGACTTAAAAATCCCTTCAGTTGATAGTGCCGTGTTTGTACTGTGGGTGTGTTTGATAAAAGCAATGATCTTTTCTATATTATTAAAGAAGTCATTTCCACCAATCCAAAGAAGTTGGTAGTCTGATTTGTCGCGAAGCGGTTCATAAAGTTGTATCTGTTTGATTGCGCTTGGAATACAATCCCAGGTTGAATTTCCTTGCGGGTAGCTGCAGTTGGTATACTGCGAGTAGGGTTTGGTGGAGAGGTCATTAAGCCAGTGGGCGTTTGATTCTGCACTCGCAAACGCCATGATTAAGTTACACTCTGGGTTGGGTTTAGATAGGCCCATGTATTTCTGTGAGCACCTTTGTTGAGTGTCACTAAGGTAGTTAGGCCACGTCTTATCGCCGTTCGTGATTGGGGCGCAAGTCCGTGTACTGTTGACTATATCATGGCAATAAATGTTGTTGCCAGCGGACGACACGCTACCATCCCCTGTATCCGACAAGCTGTCACCGAAAATAACAATCTTTGAATTTCTGGGGACTAATGTGACACTGTATGCGTTCTGGATCAATGCGGTGATATAGGTTATTCCAGTTAAAATCGACGATGCTGATAAGCGTGATACTAAAGGCATGATACTCCTTATTACTATGATAATGACGTTACTATAATTTAACGTTTTTGGTTGATCAAGGGGGAGGGTGGTATTTAGTAAATAAACTTTAAAATTATCATATTTAAATTAAATAAATATTATCTTATTGCGATCGGAAAAGGTTTGTAAACGACATCAATTCACGGTAGACGTAAGGCCATTAGTTATTTTTGTAATTGGTTCATGGTGAGTGTGCTTGAAATGTGCCTTGTCTCTGGGTTAGGGTCGATCATGTTGAAACAGTGATCAAGCAGTGTGGTGACATATTGAGTTTTAGGGTGTGGGGTGTTTTTGTATGTGACGATAAAATTTCTTAGCTTTATGTTTTGTGATAATACAAAATTCAATAGTGTAGGAGAGTGCTGTGTCTTGGATATGCTGTATTCGTTTTGTGGCAGCTCTGTATCGAATATTTTTAGTAGTTTGCACTCATACTGAACTATGTCGCGATACAATTTTGGCATGAAGTATCGAGAGCATATTGCTAGTAGTTCTACACCAAGAGAGTAAATATCCGGTTTTGTGAAATATTGATCATCAGGGTTGTTGTTGTCTTCTATTTTTTTAAAAAAAATAGCCGGGTTATCAGGTGACATTGTTGCAATTGTATTATGCATTCTTTTTTGTCGATAAGAATCGCATATCTCGTCAATGAATGTTATGGCTCCATCAGTTGTCACAAGCATGTTTGCTAATTTGACATCACCATGATATCTATTGTTTTTATGAAATTCCTTGAGTCCTGCAATCGCCATTTGAAATAGCCAGATTAAGTATCTGGACAACTGTTCCTTCAATAGGCTGGTATTGTTTTCTTGTATCTGAAATGGAAAGTAAAAGGCTCGTAAACACCGATCCAGGTTGCTGATATCAGTCTTCCAGTGGTTTATTTCGTGCATGCGATAGAATGCGGTTTTATTTGTTTTTTTACAGTGACGTGACAATGTTGTGTGCTTTTCAGACGGCATTAACTCTTTAGGCGATACTTTATTACGGTAAGTTCGATTTGAACGTGTCTTTTTTTTGTTAATGACTTCAACAAGAATGTCTTTAGTTGTGTTGTCCTTGTGATTGATTTTTAGTCCGCACTTGTAGGATTTAAAATTTCCTTCGTACTCATAATATTTGCTTTGCTCTTTTCTTCCTAGAACGTAAGTATGGTTTTTCGTAATAAGTTGGCTGAACGTGATTGTGTCTGTTCGGTGCTTTTTAATAGCTGGAGCTATATGACTTCTCGTTTTTTCGTCAGAGATTGATGCTTGTTCTTTGTTCGCGTTTATTGAAAGCTCTCCTTTTTCCAAAAGGGCTTTTATTTCTCTGGTCGTCGAAAAAAAAGAGTCTCTCAGATACTGTCGTGCACGAATAACGCACTCTGGCTGAGTGACTTGTTCTTGTGGCTGTTTAACCATGATTACTCTTTATTTATACCTTTGTCGCTTTTTAATTGTTTGGCTAGTAAAGCGGACAATATCTCGCTGACAGATTGTATGCTATTTGTGTCTTGGCCGCTCTTTACCAAGATGTCTGGAGTAATTTTTATTCTTCCATCTGATATTTTTTTCATTACTTCAATGAGGGAGAGCGAATCTTGGCCTAATGCCTCAACTTGTTGATCATAGGCTTGTGCGGTTGCTTTACCAATTGCGGCAATTTTTTCAGCTTCAGCTAATCCGACAGACTTGAGGCCAGCTGCTATACCCAGTTGTTCGAGTCGAGTGGCTTCACTTTTACCTTCAGCTAGTATGATTTGTTGTTTTTTCTTTTGATTGGCAATTTGCACATCGAGCTCTGCTTTGACTAACGTTGGTTGCATTTCAGCTTGAGCTTTTGTTCGCTCCATTTCTTTTCTTCGGCCTTCAGCTTCTTCCTGTGCATCAAACATGGCCATTTGTTGTGATGCAACCACTTTGCTTGTTAGCGTATGCATGAGATTTTCGGGTAATGTTATTTGGCATATTAGCACGCTCACACATTCGACATGGTATTTTTCAAGTTCTTTTGCTACATGAGACTGTGCTTTTTCTTGCTCTTGATGTCGGTTTTGTAAAAACTGCATTGCAGCTGTTGATGATGCTTGATTCCTGAATGAGCTATCAATTAGCGGGTGTATCACGTTGTCAATCAGGTTTCTTACTGTCCCTATACGACCTAGCATGTGAGGTGCTTGTTCTGGTAAAATTCGAATGATTACTTTTACTTCTACTTGCATCTGAAATCCATCATTAGATACGATAGATAAAGGGTCGAGTAGGGTCGTTGGTTTTTTTATTTCACTTTGTTCGTGTGTGTAATTTGTCTCGTTGGTTCCCATTTCGTTTTGACTGGTTGCCCAATCAATAGTTATGTTGGTGGTTGGTATTAGGTAAGGTGTGTAGGCAACTAAATTTAAGTAATAGTGACCTGGTCCTAGCACGGATTGTTGTATGCCTCTGTAGCCATCAGGGACGACATAACGTTCGATTCCTTTTTTGTTGTTATAGTCGATTTCTCTCATTGATGTTGATTTTTCGGGATCTTTTGATGGGTCTTTGCCTATGCTTGATACAATCACGGCGACTTCACCTCGCCTCACTTCAAGCTCGTTTTTTAGTTCGACTTTGAATAGGTATGGGTTGATATAGTATGTACCTGGTTTCAAAAAATCTTTTTGTGGGCCTCTTTGTCCTCCATTAGCAAGAAATTTTGCCCCATTTTGAAAATTTTCATGCCCTTCTATAGACTGCGCAACAAATTCATTTTTTGGTAAAGTTAGGCCTGATTCAGCACTGATAATCCCTATTTTTGATTTAGGGATAACGGTGGTTCCTGCCTTTTTTACTTGAAATAATTCGGGGTTGATTCGGTATCGGCCGGGTAGCAAAATATCCAATTGAGGCCCTTTCTGACCTTTCTGCTCTAAGAAAGATTCACCGTCCTGGAAGTGGTTATGACTTTCAATGTGTTTCCCTAGCAATTGCCCAGGAGCTAATGGTTCGCCATCGTTAGCAAGTATGATTCCAATTTCATTACTTTCAATAATGGTTGCTGGGTATTTTTTAATTTTAAATAAAAAAGGGTTTATGCGATAACTCCCAGGTGGGACGATATCTATTTGAGGTCCTTTTTGACCGTCATTTTTTAAAAATCCAGCACCGTCTTGATATAAATTGTGGCCTTTTGATCTGCGTGCAAATATGTTACCCGTGTCAATGGGTTGCCCATCAATTGCTTCAACTACAGCTATCTCACTTTCAAGGATGGTTAATATAGGGTGTTTGGTTGCCTTATAAATGAACGGTGTCAAAAAATGTAATCCTGGTCCTAGAGTGCGTGCTTGAATTCCGACTTCGTTGTTCAGTGCAACCACGCGTCCTTCAGGTATTTTTTTACCAAGCCATCGTCTTTCTAATACGGCAAGCTTGGTTCCTCCAACAATTACGATGGAGTTCAAAATAAGTGTGATGACAGCAAATAAGCTGACAGCGGCAATTATGATATTGTAATGTGTTTCCATGATATTTCTCCAATAATGTTTCTTACTGCAATTGTATCACTTTTAGGAGAAATGGTAAAATTGTCCCGGTTGAATTTTTTGGCTTATGCTAAGTGACTGGATGTTTCAGTTTTTTATTTCGATTCTGATTTATGTAGCTAGGAGTTCTAGGTGTCTTCTTGTGTTTTTATGCGAATTCTAGAAGTCATCTCTGTAGTGAAATGTGATTGAGATTTTAGTTGATGAAGGTCTTAACAATTTTCTAATTAAAAAACGATATCACAGTTTGCTTTTTGTAGCGTACAGGTTAGTCGTGCGAATGAGGGTTATGTCATTGCTGTGGTAGCGCTGTGCTGATTGCTTCGTTTTGTTGTGCTTCAGGTGTGCTGCTCGAGGATATTTGTCCAGAGAGATAAGCATCTATCAGCGCTGCTTTGTGTTCATTTACGTTTTCCATTTGGTCGATTGTTTCTCTAAACACGGTTATTGGGCTTTTTGATGTGAATAATTGGTTTTGCTGTTGAGAACTAACATAACTGGCAAGTCGGGTTAAAATCTTTGCTTTGTCAATGATACGCTCATCCAGAAGCATCTCTTCATATTGCCCGGTTACGGGTGCCTTTAAATAGTTTTCTATCGCTAATTTAAATTCCTCAATGATTTCTTGAGTTGTAATCGGTGCTTGTGTTGCGTCTGGTTGCGATGCGTGTGCTGCAAGAAGCACTAGTGATCCAAAGTCGTTAGTCTGTTGTTCGCCTGACATTGCTAGCTCCTTTTTTCATTTGATATGATTTTTGTTTTTCCTACCCGCGCGAGCAAGGCGTTGATTAGTATGTTCATTTTTGGTTTTCTGTTGCTTTTCTTGTTCAGCTTCAGTTCTCTGTTCTTTCTTAAAATGGAGTCAACTTTTTTCACATCACAGCGTCTGATTGCTGATCTTAAGTCTTCTTGTAACTGCCTTTTTTCTGCCATTTTATTTACCTCACCCCTCTAACATAACATTTATTGAGCAAACTCACAAATACTATTTAATTCATATTGTTATGAATTATACCTCAGCTAGATTAAGATAATATTAAAAGAAGTCTTTGTTCATTATGTAATCAATTCAGGGTTGTTTTTTTGTCTGTTTTATTCTTGACCTGAATTTTTTTTTACTCATAGCGGCTTGAAAATTAGATTGTTTTTTTTTTAGTCAAAAAAAAGCCATGTTTTTTATTTTTCTTGTACTAAAATTGAAAATAAGGGAGTGGGAAGGGGTGCAAACTGGATTGCAATGATTAAGCTGCTATTGCAGATGGAGGTAATCATGTTTAGTACAAGTTTAGAGTCAACGTTAAATTCGGCGTTTAACGAAGCACGGATCAAGCGTCATGAGTTTATCACGGTTGAGCATTTGTTGCTGTCACTGCTTGATAACTCGGAGGCAAGTTTAGTTTTAACGTCCTGTGGCGCAAACATAGAGCGTTTACGCGCTGGTCTCGGCATTTTTATTGATGAAACGACACCGCAAATACCGCTTCATATGGATCGTGAAATTCAACCAACACTCAGTTTCCAGCGTGTCTTGCAACGAGCTATTTATCAGGTGCAAACCACGGGTCGATCAGAGGTTTCTGGAACAAATGTTTTAACCGCAATATTTGGTGAGCAAGATAGCCAGGCCGTCTACTTCTTAAATCAGGAAAACGTGACGCGCATTGATGTAGTCAATTACATGACTCAAGGTGTTACTCGCTTTTCACAGCCAGACCTGCCAAGTAACACGTTTGATGATGTTCCAATGCAGGAAACGCCTAACTTTACACGTGAAAGTCAGACTACGGGTGAAGAAAATTTAATTGAAACTTATGCACTTAATCTGAACGACCTTGCTCGTGCCGGTAAGCTGGATCCTGTTATTGGGAGAGCTAGTGAGCTTGAGCGAGGCATTCAAATATTATCTCGCCGAAATAAAAATAATCCATTGTATGTTGGTGAAGCTGGTGTTGGTAAAACTGCTATTGCAGAGGGTTTGGCGCAAATGATAGTGGACAAGAAAGTCCCAAGATCATTGTCTTTTTGTACAGTGTACTCGCTAGATCTAGGAACCATGTTGGCAGGAACAAAGTACAGGGGAGACTTTGAAAAACGGTTTAAGGCTGTACTCAAGGCGCTCAGTAAATATTCTGGGGCGATAATTTTCATTGACGAAATTCATAATTTGGTTGGCGCGGGTTCCGCTACAGGTGGCACCATGGATGCAGCTAACTTAATAAAGCCATTGCTATCGAATGGAGAGTTGCGCTGTATGGGGGCCACGACCTACGATGAGTATCGAAACTTTATTGCTAAAGATCAGGCCTTATTAAGACGATTCCAAAAAGTGGATATTTCTGAGCCTGGTTATGAGCACACACTGAAAATTTTACAGGGATTGAAAAAGCGATTTGAGTCTTTTCACCAAATAACTTATACCGATGCCGCACTTGAAAGGACGGTCGAGTTAACCACGCGATATTTAAATGACCGCCATTTGCCAGACAAGGCAATTGATGTAATCGATGAAGTAGGGGCGCTCCAACAGTTATTGCCACCACAGAAACGACGACGTGTAATACGTCCTAGAGATATCGACAAGGTTCTATCAAAAATTGCTCGGATCCCACTCGATCAACTAACAACAAGCGATAAGCAAGTATTAAAAACCATGCCGGATAAGTTAAGGCAGTTGGTTTTTGGGCAGGACTCTGCAATTGACCATCTTTGTGATGCGATTAAGTTGTCTCGAGCTGGCTTGCGTAACGCAGAAAAACCGGTGGGGTCATTTTTGATGGCAGGTCCAACGGGTGTTGGTAAAACTGAGTTATCCAGACAATTGGCAAAACTGCTCGGAGTGGAGCTGTTGCGATTTGATATGTCTGAATACATGGAGCAGCACGCTGTATCCCGATTGATTGGTGCTCCTCCCGGTTACGTGGGTTACGATCAAGGTGGTCTATTGACTGAGGCAGTAATAAAAAACCCACATGCTGTCTTGTTGCTAGATGAAATTGAAAAAGCACACTTTGATATGTACAACATTCTATTGCAAATAATGGATTACGGTATGTTGACAGATAACAATGGTCGAAAAGCTGATTTTCGGCATGTTATTATTATAATGACGACAAATGCCGGTGCTGACATGATGGAAAAAAATTCGTTTGGTTTTGCTAGTCAGTCTAATCTGGATGAAAGTATCTCCGCAGTTAAACGTCGTTTTACACCAGAGTTTAGGAACCGTCTAGATGCAATTCTTCAATTTAATTACTTGGAGGCACAGACTGTGTCTAAAATTGTGGAGAAGAATTTACGTGAATTGACAGCTCAACTGAAACCCCATTCTTTACGCGTGACGCTGACTCGGGCTGCAAAGCAGTGGCTGATAGAAAATGGATATGATCGTAAAATGGGTGCTCGCCCCATGGAGAGATTGTTTAATGAACAAATAAGACGGCCGTTATCTGATGAGATCCTGTTTGGTCAAGGAAGTAAAGAAGCGAGGTTAGTTCAGGTGGGAGTACAGGACGGTAAAATTACGATTAAGGTAAAGCCTGATACGAAAAAAAACTTATTGACTGATGATATTAAAACCCTAGTTGATAAGTAAGGCTTGGGTAATTAAAAAAAACGAAGAACAATACTGTTCTTCGTTTTTTTATGGTGATTTTGTGCGTGAATGTGAAGATCGAGTCTATTTTTTTTCTCTGAAGGTAATACGCCCTTTTGATAGGTCGTATGGAGTGAGTTCAACTTTGACTGTGTCTCCCACTAAAATTCGAATGTAATTTTTTCTCATTTTACCTGAAATATGAGCAGTTACGGTGTGCCCATTTTCAAGTTCAACTCGAAAAACGGTGTTAGGTAAGCAGTCAGTGACTTTGCCTTCCATTTCTATTGATTCTTCTTTGGCCATTGTGGCTCCTCTTGTTTTTATGTGGGTACAATATGCCCTAATTTAAACCATATTTCAAGCTGTTTGTCACTCTTGAGAGTCGAGGAACTTCTCAGCGTCAAGGGCAGCCATGCAGCCGCTACCGGCAGACGTGATTGCTTGGCGATAAATGGGGTCTGATACATCGCCAGCCGCAAAAACACCAGGAATGGACGACTCTGTGGCCATGCCATTGGAACCGCTCCTGACGATAAGATAACCGCTGTCATCCATATCAAGCTGTTGTTTGAACATTTTTGTGTTTGGGTCGTGTCCTATTGCAATAAAAACACCGTGCTTATTGATGGTTTTAGTTGCATTATTTTTAGTGCTCTTCAGTCTCACTCCTGTCACGCCAGTGTCATCTCCAATGACCTCATCTAGAACGTGCGACCATTCGACATGTATATTGTCCTTTGCAAGCAATTTTTCGCTTAGCATTTTTTCAGCACGCAGCTCGTCTCTACGGTGAACCAGGGTCACTTTTTTTGCTATGTTACTGAGGTAGAGAGCTTCTTCGACTGCCGTGTTACCGCCGCCGATAACAGCGACTTCTTGGTTGCGGTAAAAAAAGCCATCACATGTAGCGCATGCTGATACCCCTTTTCCCTTGAATTTTTCTTCGGATTCCAATCCCAGGTAACGTGCCTCTGCACCAGTGGCAATGATAAGTGCGTCACAGGTGTATTCGTGGCTACCAGACAGTTTGAAAGGGCGTTGAGACAAGTCGCATGCTTCAATGTGATCGCTGAGTATTTCGACGTTGAGCCGTTGAATGTGTTTTTTCATGTCCTCCATCAAATCAGGGCCTTGTAAACCTTCTTTACCCCCGATCCAATTGTCAACATCGGTTGTGGTTGTGAGCTGGCCGCCTGGTGTCGACCCGGTGATCACCAATGGTTCTAAGTTAGCTCTAGCGGCATAAACTGCTGCAGAGTAGCCCGCGGGGCCTGTTCCGAGTATGATGAGTTTGGCGTGTTTTGCTGTCATTATTAGCTCCAGTTAATCAGAATGATGACAATCTTATCTCATTTGCACGGGTTTGTGTAGCCATTAAGGGTGGTAAATTCTGTCTGCTCTGTTAAAACCTGCCGTTGATTAGCAGGGTTCGATATTTTTGTAATTCACGAATTTGATAAAAGGTTGAGTTTTAGATAATCCTGGGTCAAATTACCTAAGGTATTGACTATCATCTATTTTTAATATTTGCTAAAATAATAGCTTGGGTCATGGTTAAAAATGGCGTCCTGCGTAATCGCAGATTTTGGCACTATCATCTGGTTTAGTGCGGCGCATTTTCTTGTTTATTAATGGGGTTTGAGGGCGTGAGTAAAGGAAGACAAAAATCGCAGAAGGCTTCTGCGTTGGTTTCAAGATTGAATGAACTGGTGCCATTCAGGGAAATGGGGTTAATAGTGACCCTTGGTTTTTCACTGTTTCTGGCTTTATCATTGGTGACGTATCATTACACTGATCCGGGTTGGTTTTACACGTCAAGTAAGACCACGGTTCAAAATTCTGCTGGGGCTGTTGGAGCCATTCTCGCTGATGTGTTTCTATATGGTGTCGGCTACTTGGCTTTCTTGTTGCCTTTTTTGTTGGTCTATTCGATTGTCTTTGTGTATCGAAAACGT
Source organism: uncultured Gammaproteobacteria bacterium (assembly GCA_902581285.1). Lineage (GTDB taxonomy): Bacteria > Pseudomonadota > Gammaproteobacteria > Coxiellales > Coxiellaceae > CACHNP01. Next base: position 24,453 of record CACHNP010000011.1, read on the forward strand.
CATTCTGAATACATGCAGTCGCCTCTTGGTATGGCTCATTTGTCAATTAAAATAGTTGGGTTTTGGTTATCCTTTTCATCCTTAGCAGCGTTAATTAACATGGTGCTTCCTGCACCAACAGGTCATTTGCCAAGTTCTTATTCCGGTGGTGTTTTGGGTGCGTTGTTAGCTAGGGCTTTAGTTATTCATTTTAATGTTTTTGGTTCGATCTTGATATTACTATCATTTTTTTGCATTGGTGTGACTGTTTGTACGGGGAAATCGTGGGTTGAGATTGTTGATAGTGTTGGTTCTCGAGTGATGACTCTATGCCGATTTCGCGAATACGATATTGAGTTACCGCAATGGTGCCAAGCTTGTTGGCGCCAAGCTGCAAAGCTGTCGTGTGTGGGGCGATTTTTTAAATCGGTGTTTGAGCTGCCTCAATTGCTGTTGTCGCGCTTAAGTCAATTTCGTCAACGTGAGGTCGTTGATGATATTGTCGAGCCCAATGAACCTGTTTTTAAGTCGCCAGAATTAAGTCGAGTGGATGAAGTCGTTGAGGTGGTTCAGCAGAAACCGAAGAAGATTCGAACGCCAAGGTACTCGCGTTCAAAAGCCATACCTAAGTTGTCTCTGCTAGATTCTTATGAAAAAGAAACTTCAACATCTGCTAGTAAATCAAAGGCGCGGTCTCAAGAAGTCGAACAATGTATCAGTGATTTCGGTATCAAAGTTAAAGTTGTTGCGGTGCATCCAGGCCCGGTGGTGACTCGATATGAATTGCAATTGGCGCCAGGAACAAAAGCATCGAAAATCACAGGTTTAGCAAAAGATCTGGCGCGATCGTTGTCTGTGGTCAGTGTTCGTGTGGTTGAAGTCATTCCAGGTAAATCGGTTGTTGGTATTGAGTTACCAAATGAAAAACGAGCGATGGTGTGTTTACAGGGTGTTCTTTCCTCGAGTTCCTATGAGCGTTCACGATCAGCCCTATCAATTGCACTAGGAAAAGATATTGCCGGCCACCCAGTGGTTGTTGATTTAGCTAAAATGCCACATTTGCTTGTTGCCGGTACCACTGGCTCTGGTAAATCAGTGGCGTTAAATGCCATGTTATTGAGCTTGTTGTATAAGTCGACGCCTGAGCAATTAAGACTAATATTGATAGACCCTAAAATGCTAGAGCTATCTGTTTATGATGGTGTGCCGCACCTTCTAACTCCCGTGGTGACAGATATGAAAGATGCTGCTAGCGCGCTACGATGGTGTGTTGCGGAGATGGAGCGACGTTACCGTTTAATGGCATCACTTGGAGTTAGGAATGTAGCAGGCTACAACGAAAAGGTGAAGCAAGCGATTAAGCGTGGTGCCCCATTATTGGATCCGTTAGTTGGAGATGAAGACACCGAGTTGCAAACGCTGCCTCAAATTGTTGTGATTGCGGATGAGTTTGCCGACATGATGGTTGTTGTTGGTAAGAAAGTAGAAACGCTGATCGCGCGTTTAGCGCAGAAGGCACGTGCCGCTGGGGTGCATTTGATATTGGCAACCCAAAGACCCAGTGTTGATGTGATCACGGGATTGATCAAAGCGAATATTCCAACGCGAATCGCTTTTCAGGTTTCATCGAAAGTGGACTCGCGAACGATTCTGGATCAACAGGGTGCAGAGCAGTTATTGGGGCACGGCGATATGCTTTATTTGCCACCGGGCTCTGGCGTTCCTGTGCGGGTTCACGGCGCCTTCGTGAGTGATGATGAAGTTCATCGCGTGGTTGATTATTTGCGTTCGCAGTCCAAACCAGAGTACCTAAGCGATATATTGGAAGAAACCATATCTGCAGATCCCAGTGGCTTTACCTCGGCTGCCATGGGTGAGTCTGAAGGTGAGCAGGATGAATATTACGATGCAGCTGTTGCATTTATAGCCAAAGCGCGCCGAGTTTCGGTCTCAAGTGTACAACGTCGGTTCAAAATAGGGTATAATCGAGCAGCAAGGATAGTAGAAACCATGGAAACGGCTGGTGTGGTAACAAAGCCTGAGCGCAATGGCGTCAGAGAAGTTTTGGTTCCGCCACCACCTGAATAGTTCGCATTCGCTAGGTTATTTTTTTTAACTAATTATCAAGGTGTTATCATGAGTTTCTGTCGATCGATCTGTTTATTATTGGGTTTTGTTGTGGTTATGTCGCATTCTCAAGCGGAAGCGGCTCGCGACTATCGGCCTTCTTCGTCAGTGAGTAAAGCAGTTTCATTGAAGAATGCGGATAACTTGATAAAGAAAATGATGAGTATCAATACGTTATCGGCAACAATAACAACCACTCACCCAGCCAGTTTGAGTGATCAGGACGAAACAACCTCATCCGGTTGTTTAATGGTCTCGCGTGCAAATCACAATCAGCCGACTCAGTTTAAGTGGCTTACTGGCGAAAAGTCGTGTCAGATAACAAGCTACGCTAAGCTCGACGACAGTGACGAGCTGGTGATTAGTTTCAATGGCAAGACTTATTGGCGTTACAATGTGGGGCTTGAAGTTGCCAAGGAAAATAAAATTAATTACGATAAGATGTTGATGTTAAAATTGTTGGTTTCACCAGATCTGACCGCAAAAGAGTTAGTGAAAGACTTTCAAGTGACTGTTGTTTCTCAAGCCAAAGATAAGATTCGATTTACACTGAAGCCGAGCGCATCATCGGCCAATGATGCACAGTTTGCTCAAGTCGATATCACCTTTGATTCAGGTGTACCTGATAAGTTCACATTTATTGATCTGGCGCAACACAAGTCTGATATCGTTCTAAAACCTGTGGTGGTAAATAAGCATCTAGCTTCAAATCTGTTTACATTCAACCCTAAAAACTTAGGTTCAGATGTTGATGTTGAACCCTTGCCCTCACAACCAGGTGCGGGCAATAATTCATTATGAACAAAAACGCTGCTAAAATACCGTTAGCTGAACGCATGCGTCCAAAGTCTCTCAGTGAGGTGGTTGGTCATGCTCATTTGTTGGGTGAGGATGGTGTGTTGGCTCGCATGGTAGCTGCCGGGAAAATGCATTCAATGATCTTGTGGGGGCCGCCGGGAACTGGGAAAACCACCTTAGCAGACATTTTAAGTCGCTCTGTCAATGCCGAGATGATCAAGTTATCTGCGGTGATGGTTGGTGTCAGAGAGATTCGCGCGGTGATCAAGGCGGCTGAGTTGAATCAACAGGCCGGTCTGGCCACGGTATTATTTGTGGATGAGATTCATCGCTTTAATAAATCGCAACAAGACGCATTTTTGCCGCACATGGAATCAGGGCTAATTACCTTGATTGGCGCAACCACGGAAAACCCGTCGTTCGAGTTAAATAACGCCTTGTTATCTCGAAGCAAGGTTTACGTTTTAGGCTCGCTTACTGAAGAGGATTTGCAAAGCTTAATTGAGCGAGCATTAATCGATTCTAAGCAGGGTTTAGGTCTTCACGCTTTATCCGTTGATGCAGATGCGTTGAAACTGTTAGTCCGATGTGCTGATGGGGATGCGCGACTTTGCATGGGGTGGCTTGAAAGTGCAGCCGAATGCTTGGTGTTTTCTGACAATCCTACTAGTGTCATCACCGTTCCTGTAGTTGAGGGAGTGATAGGTGAAACTCGCCGCCGATTTGATAACGGTGGTGATGAGTTTTATCATCAAATCTCAGCCCTGCATAAATCCGTTCGAGGCTCGGATCCTGATGCCGCATTATATTGGTTAGCGCGTATGATGGATGGCGGTTGTGATGTGAAGTATTTGCTGAGACGAATCATTCGGATGGCATCAGAGGATATTGGTAATGCTGATCCGCGCGCCTTACAAATCGCTACTAACGCGGCTTCTGCTTATGAGCGATTAGGTTCTCCCGAGGGTGACTTAAGTGTGGCGCAAGCGGTGGTGTACTTAGCGTGTGCTGCAAAGAGTAACGCCGTTTACACCGCTTGGAATGCGGCTCGAAGTGATGTGAAACGTGTCGGCAGTCAGCCGGTGCCTGATCATTTAAGAAATGCGCCAACCAAGTTGAATAAGCAGTTGGGTTACAGTGCCCAATATCGGTACTCCCATGATGAGCCCAATGCGTTCTCAAAAGGGCAAACTTATTTTCCTGATAAAATGGTAAGGCGGGTGTACTATGAGCCAGTTGAGCGAGGTTTGGAGATAAAGATCAAGCAGAAACTCACATTGCTTCGAGAGTGATACAACATGCTATATGTCCCTTGGGCTTAGATCTGGAAAGTCTTCTTCTGTTGCTTTCATTGTTGGGGAAACTTTCTTTGCGTAATCCATTGTGCACGTGTACCCTCCTGCTGCTGAAGTGAGTTTTTTTGGAGATATGGTTGGGTAGTCGTTATCGTTGTGTTTGTATGCCTTTTTCTTTTTCTGCGATTTGGTCTTGGTTCCTTGTCGTTTTGAGAGTGGTTCTCTAACTGGAGATTTAAATGCTGTAACAACGTCAATAGGCTTCTTACGCCCACTATCTTTAATCACGACGGTAAGATTGTCTCCTGTAATGCGATAACGACCGTTCAACTGTTGTTTTATACTAATACTAGGCATATTGCTTGTTGCATTTCTTTCGGTGTAGCGCCTGTATTTAGATACCAGTTTCTTGAGATCTTTCGTTGCTATTGCTCGCTCCCTTGATCTTTCTTCACTGTGTTCATGTAGACGCATCAGGTGTGTAGTTTCTTGGGTCGCCGTGCTGATGACTGAGTGGGCGTCATCCTCTACAGGTAGCGCAATATGACACAGGCGTGTGATCTCGATGCCATTGGTATGCTTTGTTTTATTTTTGTCATTGTCTCTACTGTTGTGATTAGTAAAAGCCTCCAGTGCATCTGCTGTGAGCTTAGAGTTACTGTCGCCAGATGAGTTGGAGCGTGGTGACTGTTTTTGAACTTTTTCTTCCTCGCTGTCGGAATTAATTTCATCCATATCCATATCCAAATCCAAGCCTAAGTCTGTATTTGAAGGATCCATTTCCAAGTCCAATAAATCCTGTTCCGCATACATATTGACATCGTTATAGTGCACAATGGCTGCTGCTAAGAACGCTTTTGGTTTGTGCTTATTTTCTTTAAAGTCAGACGGTATATCATGTAGGTAATTACTTTGAATATAATGCGGTATGGCATTGTCATGGTATTGTCTGACGATGGCGAGCATCAAAGCAATACATGCGTAATTTGTTTCTTGTGGTATGCTCGTAATGTACTCAAATAGATTAATGACCTCTTTTAGTGAGAGGTGATCTTTTTTGAGTATTTTAAGATTTTCTAGGTCAATTAGCTCACATTTAGTATCATCGGCAATGCGGTGATTTTTGCGAGTAACTGCATGCAGAGTAGCATGAGTAATTACGAGCGATATATAGTCATTTTTGAGTACACCATTTTCATTCGTTAATGCGTTTCTATAAGGTAGCAGGCTTTCATCCGACTGTATTTGTTCACTTGTCCCGCTAAAAAAGAGCTTGAGAAGTTCTCCGTATGAATCTATAACATCATTTAGGGTCTCATCCTCTAATATTTCCATGTGCTCTGCTATTTCATCCATGTCAATGACTATTTGGGGGCAGAAAGAGCGGTACTTTGTTTGAATTAGATCATGCAGATTGGCTTCATCTATGTGGTCTGAAATCATGGTATCGAGGTTGAGGTCTATTTCTGGCTTAATATCGGCTTTAACTAGGCATTTGCCATCAAGAGAGAGATGTGTCTGGTTAGCCAGCGTTGCTTGAGTTATACGCAACAGGTTTGGGTTGGGTCTCACTGTTGTTTTACGGTCTGCTAGATTTGCCTGAGCAATCGTTTCGAGTGCTACGCCTGCACCTGTTTTGTTGGTGTCATATTTTAAGGCGTGTATATTTCCTTGAGAACCTTTTTTTTGTTCTTTTTTTTGTTCTTTTTTTTGTGAGGATATTTCCGTGTGTAATTCAAAAATGCTTTTTTTGCTTTCTATTATTTGCGGAGGAATAATTGAAGCTAAGATGGGTGCTTGCAGGTTAGGGTGAAGAACATGGATGTTGTTGAGTAGCTTTGCTTGCAGCTCTGTTATGGGATGATTGTCTGGGATTAATAATGAACCTAGTGAGCATAAATCAAGGTATGTTGTAATGAACTCTGAGAATGTTGTTTGCGGTGTTCCAAAGAATTGATGTTGATAGTTTGGTTTGAATGTACTTATTAAATAGTGAGCAGATTGGTGTTGCTGCGGTGAAAGTTCAAACGGGAAGGCTAATTTATCGCCTGCATTAATCTCGGCGCATGGCTTTAATTGTGCCGCACGTTGGTGTGTTAGTAGGTTCTTTATTATACCGAACGATTTTTTATTCTGCTGTTTTATCAATAGCGTACCGTTATTCGAGTTTGCTACCTGAAAAAAATACTGAATCGCCATCTTATACTCGTTTTCATTTACGGAAAAATCCGTAATTTCCCCTTGTGAAATTATATCGCTAAAGATCTCATTCTTTCGATCAAAGATCGATTTGGCGAGCGCTGATAAAGTGGTTATTTCAATTGTCTTTTTTAGTGAACGGCGTTTGCCTGGTCGATGCCTATACTTGTACTGGTCGATGAATTGTTTAATCTTAGTTATTTCTCTTTCGGTTTCATTGATGCTTAGATCGCAATACGCTATGTGTGTGAACTGAGTTGCGTTCAGTTCGGTTAAGAATGCTTCTACCAGGACTCTGGTGGTTGGTCGGCAGTCATTTAAGTTCACTTTTATATTGCTTTGAGGCTCAGATCCGTGTCCGCACCTGGATATTAGTGTGTGATCTGATTTGTTTTCCGCTTTGTTTAAAGTTAGCGATAATAATGGCATGATGTTCTTCTTTTTATTACGTAATTGCTCACAATGTAGCATAAATTGCATTGTAATCCTATTTAATCGCTAAAATTTAACAATTTAACTTTTTCTTAATTTTTTAACATCTAATTTCTTTTTTTTTCGTTATTTGACTGTTATTTGCTCAATTAGTAGGTCTTCATTGATTGTGCTCGCGGAGCCTTCGTGAAATGATTGTCAGTGCGCCCGTCATTGGTGTATCATTCCCTTACTATCTGAATTGGTGGAGTATTTTATGTTAGATCCGAAATTATTACGGCGTGATGGCGAGATGGTTAAGGCGGCTTTGCAGCGTCGTCATTTCGATTTGGACATGGACTTTTTTCTGGGGCTAGAGACCCGTCGACGAGAATTGCAGCAGTCCACGGAGTCGTTGCAAAGTGTCAGGAATCAAAAGTCTAAAGAGATTGGAATCGCTAAGAGCCAAGGGCAAGATGCATCTGAACTATTATCCGAGATGGGCCAGTTGTCACAACAGTTGAAAGACAACGAAAAAGCGTTGGCTGATCTCCAGGGAGAGTTGCTGTCGTTTCAATCAACATTACCTAATTTGCTTCACGATGATGTTCCCGATGGCATGGACGAGGGTGATAATGTTGAAATAAAACGCTGGGGGGACATTCCATCTTTTTCATTTGAGCCTCGTGACCACGTTACCATAGGTGAGCGGTTGGGGCTGTTGGATTTTGAGCGTGCAGCAAAGCTATCCGGCTCTCGATTTTCCGTGATGACAGGGAAATTGGCTCGACTGCAGCGTGCTTTGGCGCAATTTATGCTGGATTTACACACGCAAGAGCATGGTTATAACGAAGTATATGTGCCGTATTTAGTCTCACCTGAATGTCTCTATGGTACCGGGCAGTTGCCTAAGTTTGTTGATGACTTTTTTCAAATTCAAGGTGATCGAGAATTGATACTCATTCCAACGGCGGAAGTGCCATTGGTTAATTTGCATCGTGATGAGATCATTGCTGAAGCGGATTTGCCATTGAAATACACCGCGCAAACGCCGTGTTTTAGGAGTGAGGCGGGGTCGTATGGCAAAGATACCCGTGGGCTCATACGCCAACATCAGTTTCAAAAAGTGGAATTGGTTCAGGTGACCACCCCGGAAAAATCCTATGAGGCGCAAGAAGAAATATTATCTCAAGCAGAAAAAGTGTTGCAGCTATTGGGTTTGCCGTATCGAGTTGTGATGCTTTGCTCGGGTGACACCGGATTTTCAGCAGCTCGCACGTTTGATATTGAGGTGTGGCTACCAGGCCAGAACTGCTATCGAGAGATTGCTTCAATTAGTAACTGCGAGGATTTTCAAGCGCGCCGCATGCAACTGCGCTATCGTCCTGCCAATAATAAAAAACCAGCGCTGGTGCATACATTGAATGGAACTGGCTTGGCCTTAGGTCGTACATTGGTGGCCATATTAGAAAATTATCAAGATGAAGCGGGTCGCGTTACAGTTCCAGATGCGCTGCAAGCTTATTTGGGTGGCGATGCATTGATTGATTGCATTGATTAAATCGACCTAGAGAGAAGTCATTTGGCTAGTGTTGCTTGTATCGGTTTTTGTTTTTAATTTTTTTATCATGGTCTCTATGTCTTTTTCCGCGTCTTTCAGACCCTTGATATTGTGACCGTGTAGTGTTATTCGGCATCGGTTTTCATCTTCAGGGTTTATAATAGAGTACACTCCAATGGTAATATTATTATGTTTTTTTTGAATCTCGGATAGTTTTTTTGCTATTTCGTGTTCTTTTAGCGATGTTAGTACCGTGCTGTTATGGCAAGTTTGATATTGCTTAATATTATCTTCAATGTAGGGTAGCATCGCCGATACGAGACTTGGGAATCCGGGCAAAGCATACAGCCCATCAATAACATAGCCAGGTGCAAAACTTGTTGGGTTCGGTATTGGTGTCGCACCAACAGGGAGTTCAGCTAATTTTCTTTCTAACGATGAAAGCTCGTGGACATTAAATTTTTCTCTTAGTAAATTTGCTGTCTCTTCATGGAGTTTGAGTTTTTTCCCGAGCGCTTTAGATATCGCTTTTGATGTTACATCATCATGTGTGCTACCAAGCCCGCCTGTGGTGATAATAATGCCGACTTCTTTTTTTAATGATCTTATGGCTTTGACGATAGTGTCCTCATCATCTTGTATTATTTGAATTGATTTTACTGGGATATTCTGGTTGTTTAGCCAGTTGACAATCAGGGTGCTATTGTTATCTTTTGTGTCTCCATGTAACACTTCATTACCAATAATAATTAGTCCGGCGCTCGTGTATTTTTGCCCTGGTTTTTTTTTTGATTGAGTTTTCATTATTACCAAAAGCAGGCATATAAAGCATAATGAAATTAGTACTAGGTTTAACATATGCAGACCTCCTGATTACGCCAATTGATTGGTCGTCTTGTTAAGTTGTTTTGATTATAGTCGCTTTTCGGATTTTTTCTATTTTTTTAATTGTATGATTATACGACTATCATTATGCACTTCTGTTGTGTTTACCGGGTGGGTTGAATTGTTTTTTTGTGCTCGATTTATTATTATTGGTTTAGTTAGTTTTTTTAGGACGTTTGATGATCACGCAAAAAAAATGGCTGCAGCTTCGTCAACGTATGCTCACTTTGGGGCTTGATGAAACCGACATAAGCGAGCAATTTATTGCGGGGTCAGGAAAAGGTGGTCAGAAAATTAATAAATCAGCCACTTGCGTTCGCTTGTCGCACGAGCCAACAGGCATACAATTAAAATGCCAAAAATCACGTTCTCGGTCAGACAATCGGTTTTTCGCTCGTCGATTGTTGTGTGATAGGTTTGAGGCTGAGTTTTTGGGAGAGAAAAGTGTTAGGGATGTGAAACAACAAGGTATTCGTAAGCAAAAGAAAAGACGGCAGGCGCGTTCACGCGCTAATTGCAATAAATCCAGTGTTGATGATGAGTTATAAAGATTGTCTTTATTAGTTTCGTCCACCGGCACCAAAAATACGTAGAAGTGCTAAAAAAAGATTTAAGACATCAATGTATAGACAGGTCGTCATCAAGATGGGGTTTTGGTTTTCCTCTTTAATGAGTCGATCCGTGTCAAATAACAAAAAGCCTGAAAATATGATGGCTGTCAAGTACGCAATAAACAACTGGAGGGTGTTTGATTGGAGTAATAGGTTAAAAACAACCACCACAATTAATGCTATAAGTGCAGTAAATAAATAGTTTCCCAAAAAGCTGAAGCGAGCTTTAGTAACTAAAACAAATACTGTGATGCCAATGACAACAGCGACGGTTACCAATAAAGCTAAAGCGACAACATCTATATAAACACGCACCTCGGGCGCGATGAGATAGCCGGCTACTCCCGCGAATGCAAACAAAAGTGGTAGGGCGTATACAGAGTCTCTCATTTTGAAGAGTAGAAATGCCATTACGAAAAAAGCTAGTAGTAGCGGTATCTGTGCTTGGTACACGTAATTATTTTCGTTGAGCTGCATGAACCCCAGATAGCAGCACAGTGACGAAAAGGCAAGTGTACAAATGAGCAGTAAATACGTTTGAGAGATGAGGCTTGATTTGGAAATTGCCGGTATTTCAGCTGAGTCTAGTGTTTCTGCGTCAGTTGTCATATCACGCCCCTTCAACTTTGGATTAGACTTTTAATTTATAGTCAAGGTGACGCGATTTTCAAGTTTTAATTATTATTTCACACAAGTGTTTGATAAGAACGCTATGATAGTGTCTGTGTGACCTATATATGGTAAAGACTCATCAAATGATGAGTCTTTATTGGTGAAGTGGCTTTAGCGCCTGTTGCCGCCTTGAAAGTAGCTCAGGATTCTGAGTAAACTGACAAATAAATTGAACAGAGCGACATAAAGCGAGATAGTCGCACAAATATAGTTACGTTCACCGCCGTGAATGATGGCGCTCGTGGTATAAAGAATGTAGCCGGAAGAGATCAAGCAAAAACCGCCCGAGATCAGCACAACAAGCATCTCAGATCGGAAAACCAAGCCGAGTATCATCATAGCAAACAAGCCTAATGAGGCGGCGACGATAAAGCCACCCATGTAGGAATAATTTTTTCGATTTGTAACCGTGTATGCGGAGAGCCCCAGAAAAATGGCAGCTGTCGCACCTAAGGCGGTAGTTACAATTTGTGTGCCGTTACTGAAGTTGTGGATGTAGAAATTAAGCATCGGCCCAATGGAGTAACCCATGAATCCAGTAAAACCAAAAATGGCAATGAGCCCAAGGGAGCTATTGCGCAAGGCAAGCGTTAGCATCTGGAGTCCAATAGCGCCGACAATAAAAAGCACGGGGCTAATAGGAGCAACAAAGCTCGTCATGGCGTAGTAAGCTATTGCAGCGCTAAATAAAAGCGTCAGGCTCAGTAGCAGGTAGGTATTGCGAAGAACGCTGTTTATTTCAAGCGCGGCTGGACCGCTAAGAGAAGTTGGTATGGGTTGTTTGTTCATTTGGTGTTCCTTTTCTATAAAACTAATTTAATTATAACACAAAAAGGCGTTTGTCGTACAACAGTGCTAATGCGTTTTTGGCGGTGAAAAGTGTTTATGATCTGCTCACTTTTTTTTTAATTTTTACTCTATACAATGGGTTGACTTTTTGTTACATTACATGGCCATTGTATGGAGCACATGTTATAATATCTGTGGAATTGCGGAGAGATGGCAGAGCGGTTGATTGCACCGGTCTTGAAAACCGGCAAAGGTGAGAGCCTTTCGAGGGTTCGAATCCCTCTCTCTCCGCCACTTTAAAATAGATAAGTTAGGATGACAGATTGATAAATGTACTTCTTGTAGACGACCATGATTTGGTTCGCGCTGGTATAAAGCGAATCATTGAGGACGTGTCTGGTATAAAGGTGATCGCGGAGGCTAGAAGCGGCGAAGAGGCGATTCGGCTAGTTCGTGAGTTAAACCCCCATGTGGTTCTGATGGACGTCAAAATGCCCGGCATCGGTGGGTTTGAAGCCACCAGGAAAATTATTCGCCTTGATCCTGATGTTAAAGTTCTCATTGTCACTATTTGTACTAACGACGTTTACCCCTCGAAGTTGCTTCAGGTTGGCGCTGCTGGTTACTTGACCAAGGGTTCCTCCATGAATGAAATGATTCAAGCTATTCGTGCGGTGCACGCTGGGCAACGTTACATAAGTCCTGAGATCGCGTCGAAGTTGGCTTTTAAACATGTCAGTGACACAGAAGACACACCGTTTGATCAGTTGTCAGAGCGCGAACTACAAGTGATGCTAATGATAACCAAAGGCACGCGTGTGCAAGATATAGCGGATCAGTTGCATTTGAGTTCCAAAACAGTTAACAGCTATCGTTATCGAATTTTTGAAAAATTGGACGTGCGAAATGATGTTGAGCTGACCTTGTTGGCTATCCGTTATGGTTTAAAAGGTGAAGACGATAGCGTTGAAGTATAGAGTAATCTAATTGGCTGCATTAAAAGACATCGTAAAACTTTTTCCTTCTGAGCCTGGTGTGTATCTTATGTACGATTCCTCTGATCGTTTGATTTATGTGGGAAAGGCAAAGTCATTAAAAAAGCGTGTATTGAGTTATTTTACTCAGCAAAAGACGGCAACGGCTAAAACGTCTGCAATGATGTCTCAGTGTCATAAAATTGAATTTACAATCACTCAAACTGAAAATGAGGCTTTGTTACTTGAGGCGAATTTAATTAAGCAGCATCGCCCTCGCTATAATGTTTTACTTCGCGATGATAAATCCTATCCTTATTTATACTTAACCACGACAGATGATTATCCGCGACTGGATTTGTTTCGCGGTAATGTGGATACTCACGGTTGTTATTATGGCCCCTTTTCTGGCGCAACGGTGGTGAGAAACAATTTGCATGTGTTGCAGAAGGTTTTTAAATTGAGGCAGTGTAGCAATGGGTTTTTTAGATCTCGTAAAACACCTTGCTTACAATATCAAATAGATTGTTGTACTGCACCTTGTGTTGATAAGGTGAGTCAGAAAGACTATGCGAAGCAGGTCCATGCTTTACGTTCTTTCTTGGATGGAAGAGATGATTCATTAGTTGCCGAACTGCAGGATAAAATGCAAGCATGTTCAAAGTCCATGGAATTTGAAGACGCGGCAATGTATCGTGATAGAATTGCTCAGTTAAGGGCGGTTACTGGTGCGCAGTCCATGGTATCCGGTAGGCTTAGTGCCGATGTTTTCGCTGTGCATAAGGATGCGGTATCTTGTTGTGTTGTGGTGTTGTTTGTTCGCCATGGCCGAGTTTTAGGGCATAAATCGTATTTTCCACGCGTCTCGGCTGATACAAGTTTGGGTTGCGTGATATCGGATTTTTTATCGCAGTACTATTTGCAAGAGAATCATCGGTTGGCGCACTTGGATAAGATTGTTTCGTCTGAGCCTATAGAAAACAAAGACTGGTTACAGGATGCTTTGATTGATTTATTGGGTCAAAAAATAAAGCTTGTTGACAAACTCACTTCGCATTATCGAAATTGGTGTGCGGTCGCAAAAAAAAATGCTGAGGAGCAATTAAGGCAAAAAGCAAGTAGGTCAGAGATTGATCTTTCTTTATTATTTGAATCGTTGGTTGCTGAATTAAAGCTACCAAAACCGGTTTATCACATGGAGTGTTTTGATATCAGTCATACATTTGGTGCGGCAACGGTTGCGTCCTGTGTTGTGTTTGATGTTACTGCTGTAAGAAAAGATTTGTATAGAAAGTTTAATATCAAAGGGGTTACTCCAGGAGATGATTACGCTGCTATGGAGCAGGTGTTGCGTCGACGTTATCAGCGGTTGAAAAAGCAGGGTGAGCCGTTGCCAGATTGTATTGTGGTGGATGGAGGAGTAGGGCAGATGACGCAAGCGGTGGCTGTTCTGTCAAGTCTGGAGATGGGTGATATTACTCTGATTGGTGTTGCAAAAGGGCGATCCAGAAAGCCGGGTAAAGAATCTATTTGGGTTCATGGTCAGACAACTCCTTACGCTTTAAGTTTAAGCTCAAAAGCGATGCGGTTAATACAAATGATTAGGGATGAGGCGCACCGGTTTGCCATTGCTGGTCACCGTCAAAAACGTCGTCAGTTAACCCTGCATTCTGAGTTGGAGTCATTGCCTGGGATCGGCGTTGTCCAACGACAGGCAATATTAAAGCATTTTGGTGGGCGTCAAGGCTTGTTTAAAGCCTCATTGGATGATTTGCTTGGTATTCCTGGGGTCGGTCGGGTTAAGGCGCGTTTGTTGTTTGAGTTTATAAAGAAAAAACAGCGTGATTCGTGATACTGTGGGTGCTTCCTTGATTTATTGGTGCTCTTCGGTAGAATGATTTTATGAGATTTACAACGGCTGATAAAATTACTGTTATGCGCTTGTGGTTGCTTCCGATAGCGGTCGGTTTATACTATGTTGGCGCGGTTTGGGCTTATCTTCTCTCGGCTTTAGTTTTTCTCATAATAGCAATATCGGATTTCTTGGATGGGTATGTTGCTCGTAAAATGGGTGAAGTTAGTGCATTTGGTGCTTTTTTAGACCCTGTTGCTGATAAAGTTTGTGTGGTGGCGATGTTGATTGTGCTTGCCTCACACTTCAGTGCTGGTCATTTCTATATTGGTCTTTTTCTGACCGGAACAACATTGATCATTTCAAGTAGAGAAATTATTGTTTCTGCGTTGCGAGAGTTTATGGCAACGAGAGGTTTGCGAGATAAGGTTGCAGTTAAAACTTTGGGTAAGTGGAAAACATTTGCCCAGTGTATTGCTATTATTTTACTTACTATGACGTCTGGCTATTTTTCGCCTGATTGGCTGTATCATGTTTTTCTTTATTTCGGGTTGTTTTTTCTATTGGTGGCCGCCACTTTAACCGTTGTATCGCTGTTCACCTATCTCAAATCAGCAAGACGGCATTTGTCTGCTTGAGTTACTTGACCCTTTTTCAAGGATTATTATAAAATAGGTATCTGATTGCTTGACTTTATTTTTTATTTAGTAATAATAGCAATCTCTTGATTGTGAATTGCGGGAATAGCTCAGCTGGTAGAGCGCAACCTTGCCAAGGTTGAGGTCGCGAGTTCGAACCTCGTTTCCCGCTCCATTTTCATAATCAAGTTGCATTTGCTGTACGATTTCCAGGGCTGAATAGGCGTGGCTGAGTGGCAGAGTGGTTATGCAGCGGCCTGCAAAGCCGTGTACCTCGGTTCGATTCCGGGCTCAGCCTCCATGAAATCAAAAGAAGCATGTGTTTCAATTAGCCCGGGTGGTGGAATTGGTAGACACAAGGGACTTAAAATCCCTCGAAGGCAACTTCGTGCCGGTTCAAGTCCGGCCCCGGGTACCAATATCGATACAAACTTTGGTTTGTTAATGAGTAAAACCATATTATGATTAGACCGCTTTCTCTTTTCATTGGCTGGAGATATACCAGGGCAAAAAAAAGGAGTGGTTTCGTTTCGTTTATTTCTCTCGCCTCTGTGCTTGGTATTGCGCTGGGCATCACTGTACTAATTACTGTGCTATCTGTGATGAATGGGTTTGATAGTGAAATACGCGAGAGATTTTTCACCGTAGCACCACATGTTACGATAAACTTCCCGTCCCCCAAGTTACCTGCTAACTGGTCAAAATTAAAAAATACTGTGGCAACCGACCCCGATGTTGAATCCATGTTGAACTTTGCCTCTGGAAAGGCGATGTTGGCATATAACCATCAGCTTGATGGTTTGGTTCTGATGGGGGTGGATCCAGAAGCTCAGTTGAATCGAACGGACTTGAAGACTAAAATTACCTCTGGTTCATTCTTAGGTTTAAATAAAAAGCGGTTTCAGATTGCCGTTGGTTACTCATTGGCTCAACGTCTGGATCTTCACGTGGGTGATAAGTTTACGGTTATCACGCCACGCTATTCTGTTGATATCACTGGAGTCACGCCAGTACAGAGAAGTTTTACTGTTTGTGCAATTTATAAAGCGTTAGGTGTTGATGGTGCGGTTGCTTACGTAAACCTTCGTGATGCGAAAGCGCTCTTTGGTAAAGACGTCGAATTGGGTGAGCATTTGAGGTTGCATAACATCTATGACGCTGTTTCGGTAAGTCAGCGTTTAGAGGCATTGCTCGGGCCAAATTACTACATTACAAACTGGACCACCCAGTTTGGCCCATTGTCACAAGCGCTGGGTATGGAAAAAACAATGTTGTTTTTTATTTTACTTTTGATTGTGGCTGTTGCAGCATTTAATTTGGTCTCTACTTTAGTTATGGTGGTGACAGATAAGCAATCTGATATTGCTATATTGAAAACATTGGGGGCGAAACCAAGAACGATCATGCTGAGTTTTGTTTTTCAGGGTATGATAATAGGTTCTATTGGTGCTATTTTGGGATTGATATTAGGTGTGGTACTAGCAACACATATTTCATCGCTCTCTATTTGGTTGCAATCGACTTTGCATGTTCAATTGATCTCAGAGCAAGTTTACGGAATAAATTATTTGCCTTCAAAACTAAGCATGCACGATGTTTCATGGGTTACTGGTCTAAGTTTTGCTATGTGCCTGATAGCAACACTATACCCTGCGTGGCTTGCTTTTCGAACACAACCAGCTGAGGCGTTACGATATGAGTGAAAAGGGCGTGGTATTGAATTGCGAGTCACTTAGTAAGTCGTTTGTCGATGGGGCGCTCAATGTTGATGTGTTTTCTGATTTGTCATTTTCTGTTGATGCGGGAAGTATGGTTGCGATAACTGGCGCTTCTGGGTCAGGAAAGAGCACTTTATTGCATTTGCTGGGTGGGCTGGATAAACCAACTTCCGGTCGAGTGTGCCTCATGGGGCATGATATAATGACGCTGAGTGAAAACAAGAAGGCTGAATTGAGAAACAAACACCTTGGTTTTGTTTATCAGTTTCATCACCTGCTCCCGGAATTTTCCGCTGTGGAAAATGTGTGTATGCCTTTATTGATCCGTGGTGATGCTTTTCATCAAGCTGAAAAGCAAGCGTTAGCCCTTATTGATCAGGTCGGCTTGGCTGATCGTTACCGGCATCGGGTTGGTGAATTGTCTGGTGGGGAGCGTCAAAGGATCGCTATCGCTAGGGCGTTGGTCACGCAACCTGATTGCGTATTGGCGGATGAACCCACTGGTAATTTAGATTCAGAAACAGCGGACCAGGTTTTTGATTTAATGCTGGAACTAAATAAGCATAATAATACCAGTTTTGTTGTTGTGACTCACAACCCTTTATTGGCTAATAAGTTAGATCGAGTTCATGTTATCCGACAGGGCGCGTTGATCGATGCGCCTTAAATATGGAGCTTGTTGATGGTTGATGTAGTAAATACTTTTATTGATTTGCATAAGCGAGGCGATCGCGGCTTAGTGGTTTGTGTTCGTTTTTTATCACGCTGCGATGTTAAAGAAGATGTTGAGTTCGTTGGTTTAGTTGAGGCTGCGAACATTGAGCTCATACAAGTCTCGCATTTATCTCGTGCAGAACCAGTTCCAAAGTACCTTATTGGTCGAGGGCAAGTTGACGCTTTGGCTGAGATTGTTAAGCAGCATGATATTAATGTTGTTCTCTTTAACCAGGCTATCAGCCCGGCTCAAGGACGTAATTTAGAATGTATTTTTAATTGCCGTGTTATTGATCGTAATGAACTTATTCTGGATATT
Organism: uncultured Gammaproteobacteria bacterium; assembly: GCA_902581285.1. GTDB lineage: Bacteria > Pseudomonadota > Gammaproteobacteria > Coxiellales > Coxiellaceae > CACHNP01. The sequence goes on from CACHNP010000011.1 coordinate 41,995, forward strand.
TTTGCTCAGCGCGCGCGTAGTTTTGAGGGTAAGTTGCAAGTCGAATATGCGCAGTTGGTTCATATTCGTTCGAGATTAGTGAAAGGTTGGACTCACTTAGAAAGACAGCGCGGTGGTATTGGCTTACGCGGGCCTGGTGAGACTCAGCTAGAGACGGATAAACGGCTTATTGATATTCGTTTGAAGTCAATTAAAAAGAAGTTGGAGAAAGTATTCAATCAAAGGGTATTGCAGCGCTCTAACAGAAAGCAGAAAACTATTCCTACGGTTTCTTTCATTGGTTACACCAATGTCGGTAAGTCCACCTTATTTAATCTACTGACTGCTGCAGACGTTATGGCTGAAGATATGTTGTTTGCAACCTTGGATCCGACATTAAGGCGACTTAAAATGGATACGCTAGGGACTGTTGTGATGGCTGATACGGTCGGCTTTATACGTGATTTGCCGCACGATCTTATTGCAGCTTTTCGTGCAACGTTAGAAGAGACCAAGCAAGCGGATTTATTGGTTCATGTTGTGGATAGCTCTCATCCTGAAAGGCAGGAAATGATTGATAGTGTGAATTCGGTCTTGACTGGACTTGGGGTTCGAGATATTCCAGTTTTGTATGTCTATAATAAGATAGACATACAGGGGGAGTCAGCTCGTATAGAGCGAGGTCGCGCAGGTGTTCCAGCTAAAGTGTATGTTTCAGCGTCAATGCGCGACGGCATAGATTTGCTGAAGTCAGAAATAATCAGCTTGCTAAGCAACAATTTTTTGTCGACCAAAGTCACCCTCAATCCTTCTCAATCCAAGCTTAGAGCTAAGCTTTACTCTATTGGTGTAGTGTGTCATGAGGAAATCAGTGATGATGGCACGTGCGTGCTGGATATTAAGATTAAACGGTCGCTATATCAGCAGTTATTTTCCAAATTGGAAATAAATTAGCCTTAAGTACTTGCAGGCTTTTGATAAGCAGCATAAAATGAAATGAGTTATCAATTGCGCATGGAGTGCAGCTATGTCAAATAAAGGTAAAGACCCGTGGAAAGGTGGGTCTAACGAGGGGCCGCCGGATTTAGTTGATTTTTTCAAAAAAGCATTCAAAAAAAAGCCCCCTAGTTTTAAAAAAAACAATTCAAATAAGCCAATGCCTTCACCAAAATGGCTGTTCTTAATCCCTGTTTTTATGGTTCTTCTTTGGGCTGGAAGTGGGCTCTACGTTGTGCAGGCGCAGGAAAAGGCCATTGTGACTCGTTTTGGTGCTTATCAAAGCACACAGTCTCCCGGGCTGCATTGGATACCAGCGCTTATTGATGAAGAGCAGCGTGTGAATGTTAAGCAAAATTACCATATCAATGTTCAAGCAAGGCAGATGCTAACCATTGATAAGGCAAACGATACCACAAGTACAACTAAAAGAGAGTCAAAGAAAGATACATTCAATAAAGCGGTCACAACATTAATGTCGACCAATAATTCAAAAGATCAAGTTGATTCTGGGAAATTATCTAATACTGAAGAGGACGATGAAAGTAGTATCAGCAATATTGGTATCGTGGTTGCGGATATCACGGTTAACTATAATATCAAAGATCCAAAATTATTTCTCTTTAATGTAACTGATCCAAGAGAGTTATTAAATAACGCAACAAAAAGTGCATTAAGAGAGGCGGTTAGCTCAATGGATGTGAATAATGTTATATCTTCCGAGCGTGGTATGTTGCAAGAAAAAGTGCGTAAAAAAGTTGTTGATCTAATGGAGAGATACAAAACTGGTATCAACATACGTAGTGTGACTATCCAGAAAACCACTGTGCCTGTTCAAGTAGAGCAAGCTTATAATGATGTTGTGAACGCGCAGGCTGATAAGCGTCGATTGATCAGTGAGGGTAATATTTATGAAACTGAACGCGAGGCTATAGTAAAAGGTATAACGCAGTGTTTAGCTTACAAAGCTGAATCTTATAGCGCTAGGATTGTGAATAAAGCCGCGGGTGACGTGGAGCGTTTCAATGCCTTGTATAATTCTTACAATCGGGGTGCTGGCGCCAATGATCAAAAGGATAAAGTGAGAAATGTGACGATGCAGCGTTTGTATTTTGATGCAATGCAAAAGGCCCTTAGCGAGACTACTAATATTGTGATGGATACAGATAAAGGTGCATCAAATAACATGATGTACTTGCCTTTGGATAAGATCATCAAGCAGGACGTAGCAGAAAATACCGACTCTAGTGCTTCTGTTGTTAAATCTGCCTCAGAGAGTGCAGATGATCAAATGTCTGATCTAGCGTACTGTGAAAAAACAGTCAAAGATCAGTACTATACATCAAAAAATGATGATGCTGAGAACCCAGTAAACGCAACTCAGGCAGCCCCTGAGCCGGAAAAGCAAGGAGGCAGTAAGTATGGAGCAGCCTGATAATATCCCAGATCATACCACTAAAATTATGGTCGTAGTTTCAATTTTTTGTGTGATTCTTATGGTGTGCACATTTTTTTCTTACTTTATCGTGGTTGAAGGTCAGAGCGCACTTCGCTTGCAATTGGGGCAAGTTGTTCTGGATAAAAATAACGTTGCTGAGAAATATAAGCCCGGCGTTCATTTGATGATACCTTTTATCAATCAGGTGAAGTACTTCAACACTAAATTGCGTACGCTCAATTACGATATAGCAAATACTTACACGGAAGATAAGTATCCCATCAATGTGGACTATTTCGTTACTTGGCGTATTAATGATCTCGGTAAGTATTACACATCAACTGGTGCAGACAATGATGTAACCAGCGATATTATTAGACAACAGGTTGGTACCGCATTGCAGAAAAATATCGGGCTTAGCAAGTTAGAAGATGTTGTCAATAAGCGGCGTGAGAAGTTGATGACCGATACGACAGTTGATGCTTCTAAACAGTTGCAAAAATACGGAATCAAGCTTGAAGATTTTCGTTTGAATCGAATTGAGCTTAATAACAGCACATTAAGTCGTGTTTATGAAGCGATGAGGAAAAAGCGTCAGAAGCAATCACAGCAGTTCTTGTCACAAGGGCGTTCGGAGAAAATCAGGATTGAATCGGGTGCTGATAAGCGTTTCATAACAACAATTTCAGCAGCTCAGCTGGCGGCTCAAAAAACAAAGGCGGCTGCAGATGAAACGGCGGCAGACAACTATGCAAACGCTTACTCAAAAGATCCAGCCTTTTATAAGTTTTATAAAAGCCTTCAAAGTTACGTGAATGTTTTCGCTAATAACCACTCCGTGATGCTATTGAAAACAGATAGTGATTTTTTGAATGTTTTTAAATCTGCGGGTCACAATTTAGCAAAAAATAGTGATTTGATTCATCATGTGAAAGCGACTGAAGAATCCGGTGCACCGTCATAAGACAAACTCTATGAGTGATTGTTGGGGGTGGGATAAAGCTTATTTAAGGTTCTTTTCTTAGATAAAGATGCTGCTAAATTCCCTTGTTTGCTGACTGTTTAATGTTTATAATTCAACATTAATTAGTTTTGATAGACAGTTGGGTATATCATGAAAAATAACGTTGTTCTCGGTACTCAGTGGGGTGATGAAGGGAAAGGTAAGATCGTCGATTGGCTTACCCAGAATATGGATTATGTGGTTCGTTATCAAGGTGGGCATAATGCGGGTCACACGCTCGTTATTGATGATGAGACCACGGTTTTGCATCTTCTTCCATCTGGGATTTTGCATTCAGGTGTCCAGTCCGTCATTGGTAACGGGGTTGTTCTGTCAATTGATGCGTTAATCAAAGAAATAGAAATGCTGGTTGAAAAAGATGTTCCAGTTTTAGATCGTTTAACCATCAGTCAGTCTTGTGCACTTTTGCTTCCTTATCATGCGTCTTTGGATGCTGCGAGAGAGGCTCATCGTGGGGTTTCTGCAATTGGGACCACCAAGTTAGGGATTGGTCCTGCTTATGAGGATAAAGTGGCTCGGCGTGGTTTAAGAGCTCTAGACTTACTTTACCCTGACTCTCTAGAGGAAAAACTGAAGGTGTTGGCTGACTATCATAATTTTCAATTGGTCAATTACTATAAGCAGAGCCCTATCGATGTTAAAGCAGTTTATGATAATCTTGTGGCTCAAGCCACTTCAATTCTTCCTTTGATTAAAGACGTATCTGCGCTTTTGGATAATGCTAGGTTGAATGGTAAGCACATTTTATTTGAGGGTGCTCAGGGAGCGTTGCTTGATATTGATTTGGGAACTTATCCTTATGTTACGTCTTCCAATACCACTGCCGGTTCGGTTGCGACAGGAGCAGGTTTTGGGCCATTGTATCTTGATCGTGTATTGGGTGTAACGAAAGCCTATGTTACACGTGTGGGGGCGGGGCCATTTCCGACTGAAGATTCGAGTGATGATGGTATCTTGATGGCGAAACGAGGCCATGAGTTTGGCGCTACAACTGGGCGGCCACGACGTTGTGGTTGGTTCGATGTCCCATTAATGAAGCATTCTATTCGTATAAACAGTTTGAGTGCATTGGCCTTGACAAAGCTCGATGTGCTTGATGCATTTGATACGATAAAGGTATGCACCTCGTATCGATACAATGATACCATTATTGATAGTATTCCTTTTGATCCGGTGATATTAGCCGCCTGTGAGCCGATATACCAAGAAGTACCGGGTTGGAAAGAGGAGACGCTAGGGTTGACAGAATATGCTGCGTTGCCACCAAATGCAAAAAATTATATTGAGTTAATTTCTTCTTTATGTGGCGTCTCAATCGATTTTATCTCAACTGGTCCTGGTCGAGAACACACGATTCAGTGTTAGCTGTCTCTATATGTTTGGTTAAACTACCAAATTTGTTTCTGGCTGAGTATGATCTGTTAACTTAATTTGTTTTTCAATCTGTTTAAGTTCTTCCATGTCAGTTATCTCGCTTATTGTAGAATCAAAAAGACTGAACTTGGTTTCCAATTTGCATATTTTAGCGATGCTTTGATTTGTTAAGGATGCAAATTTTTTCATTATAATGGATGAGAAAATCAAGATAGTTGGGTATGTGTTGAAAATCGTGGTTGCTGCCTCGGTTGACGGGGTAATAATGCTGTGTTTGTAGTCTTTGTACCATGTTTCATTACCGACATATCTTTCAGTTAGATACAAGGATGTTGCGCTAGAAAAAACGCCAAAATAAGCGGTTAACAAACTGACTAGCGCCAATATCAAGCAGTTTACTGTGGGTTGAAGATAATAAGGGAGTTGCTTTTTACTGATAAAGTCAACCACGTTAGAATCAACTTTGTCGATCACATAGAGCGTGATTCCAGCAAAGGGAATAAAGGCAGTGATGCCTAGCGGAATACTGTTAAAGCATTCTTCTATTGTTAAAAGAGTGTAGCCGATGAGAGCGCACGACATCATGAATGTGTTGACGCCGTTTGCAGTGTACCGAAGAGTGAGTTTGGTAGAGTCAGATAATTCACTTTGGGTGTTGCTGCTTCGGATTGATTTAAGGGTTTTTGCCCACGAATCCAGGTCAACTAGATTCTCAATAGCATTATTTGTGAGGCTGATTTGTTTGGTTTCAGAGAATGAGTTAATTAAACCGAGTTTTTTCTGCTTAATAAATTTTTGTATATCTAATTGCATGGCCTTGTGCGCTAACAAGACTGATGATTCAGGTTGTTTTTTTTTACACTGTATTGTTTGTATGTGTGATAAGGTATCAATGATGCTGTTAACCAGGAAGCTTGCCCCCTGGTAGTGAATAAAAAAGTAGGCTGCTAGCTCAATGATAGCACTGTACATTGGGTCGTGATTTATTAAGGTTGTCGCAACGAAAGGGATTGTTGATACTGAGGTGGTTAGGATAACTAATGCTTCAATTTTTTTATCTTTTTTATCGCTTTCATTCTTGAAACTTTGAATGCAATCATTGGCAAAGTATGCGTTTAAAATGGCGTTGAGCACAAAGCCACCAATAAATGAATTGGTTTCTTTATCCTCCAGGCTAACAGGCCATGGTAATGTTACCAGTGATGCGCCGTTTGAGGCTGTCTTTTTAAAAGCAAACCAGGATGAAAGAAACCCCAATGTGCTTGCCACTAGTAAGATGGTTATGTCGGAATAATCGATTTTTCTATTTGACTCCGCGTTTTTTCGTTTGAAAATTTGATTGAATGTGTTTTTGTGGTTTGGTTCAAGCATGGTGAGTCGTCCTTTTGTGTAACGGGGGCAAGTCTTAATAGACCTATGATCTAATCAGTGTTTGCGAGGTGTGTAAAGATTTTTTTTTTGATTTTAGTTACAGGGTTAACTTAAAGTTAAAATTGTTTTTTTGTCGCAAGTTTGATTAACAAGTGTTTAATTCCATGGGTATTATTGATTAATTGATTAAAATAGTTCATATTATGATTATCATCGATAACAGGGTAATGACTCAATTCATGTCTAACAAAAAAATTATTTTTCGCGCTTGGTTAATTTGGTTCTTAGCCTCCTTTTTTGTTTTTTATAAATACATATTGGAATTCTCTCCCGGTGTTTTAAAGAAAGAAATTACTGGCTATTTTCACATTACACAGTCAGAAATTGGCTTCTTTTTTGCGGTCTACTATATCGCTTACGCGGTGATGCAACTACCAATAGGCTTGCTATTGGACCGCTTTGGGCCAAAAAAGGTATTACTGGTGAGCTTGTTTTTATGTTTATCGGGTACTATCACCTTAGGCTACCTCCCGCCACAGACGTTTACGTTGGCATGTTGCGCCCGCTTTCTAACCGGGGTTGGTGCTGCCTCTGCTATTATTGGCTGTATGAAACTCATTTCAATTTGGTTTGAGTCGGCCGAGTTTGCTAAAATGACTGGGTTTATGATGACGGTAGGAATGCTTGGTGCAGGTGTTTCTGAAAACATCATTCAAGATATTCTCTCTTTCACAAACTTGAGTTGGTCGGGCTTACTGAGGTTTGTCGGTTATTTTGGCTTACTATTGTGTCTGTTGTATTTATTCTTTATCGAGGACTCAAAACCTGGTTCTAAGCCGCCAGTGATGGAAAAGCAGGAGGGGTTCTTTGCCGCCTCAACGGTCGTTGTGCGTTGTCCTCAATCTTGGGTGTTATCGCTTTATAGTGGCTTCATGTTTTCTCCAGTTGCTGCATTTGTCGCTTCTTGGGGTAAATCCTTCATCCATGTTATAGATCGATTTACAGATGCACAATCAACAGGGGCGATTAGTTTTGTTATGTTCGGGTTTGCTTTGGGGTCGCCTTTTTGGGGCTGGTTGTCAGATTTAGTGGGAAGAAGGAAAGTGTTTCTTTTTACTGCTTCTGTTTCAAGTTTATGCCTATCCACAATCATTATTTATATTCCGGGTCTGTCGGTAGTACTGGTATCCCTTTTATTCTTTTTGCTTGGGTTTATTATAAGTGCTTTTGTTTTGTCCTTTTCCATGATTCGAGAAATACACCCCCGCCGCTTTGCCGCAACCGCTGTTGGTTTTATGAATGCATTTAATGCTATTTTGTGCGCGGGTATAGTCTATGCTATTGGTAGAGTGATACAGTCGTATTGGTCTGGTGCGATAGATTCGCATGGTCACCATGTATTTCCTTTGCAGGCATATTTTTCTGGGATGACATTTGTTACAACCGTGATTGCTCTTTCGGTTGTGCTATTAATTTTTATTCGCGAGACTAATTGCAAGCAGGTTTAGTTGGATTTTGGTGAGTTAAGATTTATTTCTGTTTGCTTTTTTTATCTTTTTGGCAATTCGTTCTTTTTTGCTGATAGGCAGTAGATCAATGTAGAGTTTGCCATCAAGATGATGCAGCTCGTGTTGTATGCATTTGGCCATAAACCCTTCCGCTTCAAACTCGAGAGGGTTGCCATGGCGATCTTGTGCTTTGACTTTTATTTTTTCCGCTCTTGTTACTTTTTCGAAGATATCATTACCATGTCCGACGGACATGCAGCCTTCTGTATCCGTTATTTCCCCCTCCCTATGAATTATTTCAGCATTAACTAGGCACAATGGTTGATTTTTTTCGTCGGAAAAATCAATAACCGTGATATGAGGTGCGTTAGGGATGTTGAGTTGGGTCGCTGCAAGTGCGGCACAGTTAGTTGCCGCATAGTGAGTTTCAAACATATCATCAATAATCTTTTGTGTTTCTGCGCCAAAATCAGTGACTCTGATCCCTTTCCTTCTCAATAGTGGGGTTGGGTATTGAAGTATTTTAATGATGGCCATGTGATACACCGGGGTTATTTTGTTGATCTTGATGCTGCAACAATTTAGCTGGTGTGTGGTATTTTGTCAATCAAAAAAACTGACGTTTTTATTAATATTTTTTTTTGACTCGTCAGGTTATCCCCAAAATTTGTGGATAAGTCTGGGGCTAACTGCCTCAATAATCTCTATCGTCATGATTATAATATCAAAAATAAGATTGTTAAATTTTTATAAAATCACATGCGGGTTGTATCTTTTACTTCCAGTAATTTTATTGTTGATATTAGTCTTTATTTTGGTTGTAATACCCGTGCTTTATTGTCTGCTAAAATGTGTCAATATCAGCAGTGGCCAGGTGAAAATATTTTTCAATTGTGGTTTGTGCTTACCTTAACTATATTGGAGGTTATGTTGTCAAAAGACTGTTACGTTTATGGTACTCATGCCGTATCTGCTGTACTCGAACTATCACCTAAGCGGGTCAAACGCTTGTATCTTAATCAAAAGAAAGTAGAGCATTTAATGACTCAGCTATCATTGGATCAGTTGAAAAATATCGACATAGTTCATTGTCAAATCGGTCAACTGACTGAGCTAGTTGGAGAGCAGGCAGTTCATCAAGGCGTGGTGGCGGCCTGTTATTTGCCTGATGTTTTGTCTGAGAAAGACATGTACTCGTTGGTAAAGCGTATCAAAGAGCCTGTGGTGTTGCTGTTAGACCAGGTTCAAGACCCACATAACTTAGGCGCGTGTCTGCGTACGGCCAATGCGATGGGTGCTTGTTGCGTCGTCGTACCTAAAGATAAATCGGTTGGTTTAACCCCGGTGGTTGAAAAAGTTGCTTGCGGCGCAACTGTGATAACGCCGTTAGTTTCAGTGACTAACTTGTCTCGGTGTATGAAGAAGCTGAAAGAGCAGGGACTGTGGTTGGTTGGATTGACGATGGATGCACCTCAGGTTCTTGATCAGGTTGATTTGACAGGACCTGTTGGCTTGTTGATGGGAGGCGAGGGCCGAGGTTTGCGTGACCTAACAGTCAAGTCGTGTGATTATCTTGCGCGAATTGACATGCGCGGTAGCGTGGCTAGCATGAATGTTTCGGTTGCAACTGGCATGGCCTTGTATGAGGTTTCTCGTCAAAGAAAAATGCTCTTTTCGTGATCTTTATACCGACTCGGTTTGCGGTTTGTGTTTTTTTGCGTAGGATATGAGTTTCAAAATTTCTTTGTAGTCATTGTGTATTTGGTCTAATAATGTGACTTCCTCTGTGTGGATCTTGTTTAAGATACCTTTGTACTCTGCAATTTTTTCATCCAGCGTATTTTCCTCAATGGTTTCTTGCATTCTATTTAAATAATTATGTAATAAGTATTTAATTTTCAGAGTGAAGTAGTGCTTGAAATCGTAGTGCTTGGCTTTGTTGAGCGAGCAATTTGGTATTTTTGCGTGGCGAACACTTTCCAGTAATTCGTCAATGGGGAGGCTGAGTCGAAACTCGTCTGTATCGCTATTAGATAATTCTAAACCAGTTTTTTTGAGGTGGTTTTCAATTTCTTCACACCATTGGTTGAACAAATTAGTGTAGTCGGAATTGTGTTGCAAAATCTTGTTAGCAAGATTTTTTTCAATTCGGTCAATTTCTGTTATCGATGTTTTATTTAGATGTGATTGTGGGATACGCGTTTGTTCGTCTTTTTTTGAGTCTTTAAATATGGATTCGCTGTGCTCGGATAATTGTTGCTTCAAGTTTTCCACTGTTGAGTGTGCGTGAAACGCTCGTTGAATAAATGGTTTGTACGGACCAAGCAGGATGCTATCGAGATCACGTTGATTAATATTGGATTTTTTTGGTATTCCTTCTAACTTATTTTTGGTATAGAGTGTACGTTCTACTATGATTTGGGTTAATGAATCTGAGTGTTGAATGAAAGATTGTAAGTAAGTAGTGAGAACCAATGTCATGTTTTTTTCTCCTTTAACTGATAGTTAATAATAACAAAAAAAGCCGTACTCTTGAATAATTTCACGTCAGTTAGGCGGTGTATTTAATAGCGCTGTCTGTAAAATCACTGGATTCAATGTGGGGATCGTGTTATATTTTATGTTCATTTTTTGAGGGTGATATTTTGAACTTGATAAAAACATTGGTGTATCTCTCGGTGTTGTTCTTCCTGGCCGCTTGTTGTTTACATAGCCCAGCCCGTCCTTGTTCGCACTATTCGCCTCACAAAAAATGTCGGGTTCAGGATGCCGGGGCTCATAAAGCCATCGTGCATAATCAAGTATCTGGAAAATACTACAAGGCCAGCAGTTCGCATTCGCAGATCGATGCAAAAAAACGAGCTATGGTTGCTTGTAAGAGTGCAAAAGTGGGTCGTACAGTTAAAAATGCTTGCGTGGTTGTTTCACCGAATGGAGTTTAACCTATGTCAAAAGTCAGATTGTTATCTTTTATTATCATACCATCAGTATGTGTATTCGCTTTGGGTGGTTGTTCAACCGCTTCATCAGCAAGCTGTCAGTATAAAAATTTGACCTCGGGTCAGCTTTATGTTTCTCAAAATTCCGCTAGTTGTTCGGACGCTCTCCGGCAATGTCGAGATGACTCTGTTTACGGTTGGCGCTGCTCTAAAGTTCTTTCTGCTTAATTATCAATTCTTTTAAACTTGTATCTAAAGCTTTTTATATACTAATTTTATGAATTAAGGTGATTTCTATCATTGAAGTTTATTGGGTTTATATTATGCGTGTAAGATATTGAATTAGTAAAAAATAACTAATTACTCACAGTTAAGATAATGCTTAATGACATCCCTTTTTAACAATAATTGCGTTTTTTGTTGCTCAGAGTGCTCGAACCTACTTTAAGTTGTTACATCCTGAATACGCCGTAATGTGTCTGCTTCTTTTTGTGCGAATGTTTTATCACGCCCAGATTAAAACCTATAATTGACCTTGTGTCAAGCGGGTTAATGATACCATCATCCCATAGCCTGGCGCTAGAGTAGTAGGCATGTGAACTGTATTCGTATTGGGCCTCAACGACTTTTCTAAATTTTTGTTCGCTTTGTGTATCCCAATCTTGACCCATCTTTTTTGCTTTTGCTTGTTTAATTTGTATTTGTACGTTGGCAGCTTGCGTCCCTCCCATAATGGATATTTTTGCATTTGGCCACATGTACAAAAAATCAGGTTCATATGCGCGTCCGCACATCGCATAATTTCCTGCGCCATAGCTACCGCCAATGATAATCGTGATTTTAGGCACGGTCGAGCAAGCGACTGCGTTTACCATTTTTGCTCCATGCTTTGCTATACCATTGGCTTCGTATTTTTTTCCGACCATAAAACCGGTGATATTCTGTAAAAAGACTAGAGGGATGTTTCTTTGGTTGCACAGCTGAATGAATTGAGTGCCTTTTAATGCTGAGTCAGAGAATAAAACCCCATTGTTAGCGACGATTCCAACTAGGTGGCCTTGGATTCGCGCAAACCCACACACCAGGGTAACGCCAAATAATTCTTTGAATTCGTCAAAATCGGACTGATCGGTGATGCAGCCAATAATCTCTCGTATCTCGATTGGCATCCTTGAGTCTGTGTGAATACAGCCGAGTAAGTTTTGGTTTGGTAAAGTCGGCGGCGTTACTGTCAGTTCTTTTTTTGTTGGTTGTTGATTTAAGTTTGTAATTGCTTTTCTAGCGATTTGCAATGCGTGCTTATCGTCGTTGGCGTAGTAATCCGAAACGCCAGAATGTCGGCAATGTAAATCGGCTCCGCCTAAATCCTCTGCAGACACGTTTTCTCCGGTCGCCGCCTTGACTAAGTGGGGACCGGCTAAGAAAATTCTTGCCTGTTTTTTTACCATAATAGATACGTCGGCCATGCTCGGAATGTACGCACCGCCAGCAGTGCATGATCCCATCACGATGGCGATTTGCGGGATGCCTTGCGATGACATTCTGGCTTGGTTGAAGAAAATTCGACCAAAATGATCTTTATCGGCAAAGACCTCATCTTGCTTTGGTAAAAAAGCCCCGCCAGAATCCACAATATAGACGCAAGGTAGTTGGTTTTTTTCTGCTATTTGTTGCGCTCTTAAATGTTTTTTTGCGGTGATGGGGTAGTAGGAACCTCCTTTTACTGTTGCATCATTCGCGATGATCATGCACGCGGTTCCCTCTACGTACCCAATACCAGTAACCAGTCCTCCGGCAGGGAGGCTGTCTTCATAAAGCTGAAAACCCGCCATGATAGAGAGTTCATGAAATTCCGTGTTATCGTCTATAAGCTGGTTGATGCGTTCACGTACTAACAGTTTGCCTCGAGCGTGCTCACGTTCTTGCGCTTTTATCGAACCACCTTGTTTGATTCGTTCAATGTGTTGATTAAGATTGTCGATGTGCTTTTCCATGGCGGCCACGTTGGCCGCAAATTCTTTACTTGAGGTATCTATTTTGCTAATAACAGTTGCCATACGGGTCTCCTCATCATTTTTTAGTTGAGTTCAATAGCGAGTGCACTTGCTTCCCCGCCACCGATGCATAAACAGGCTATTCCTTTTTTTAGGTTACGCTGCTTTAATGCGTGGATTAATGTAACGACAATGCGAGTACCAGAAGCCCCAATCGGGTGACCTAATACACAAGCGCCGCCATGAATATTGACTTTGTTTGGGTCCAGCTGCAGTTCTGCGATAGCCGCCATGGTCACAACAGCAAACGCTTCGTTGATTTCGAATAAATCTATGTCGTCTTTGTGCCAGTGGGCCTTTTTCAATACGCCTTCTATTGCATGGATTGGTGCGGTGGTAAACCAGTCTGGTTCTTGTGCGTGTGTATGGTGCGCGCGAATTGTTGCCTCTATTGTTTCATGGTGTTTTTCTGCAATCGATTTTCTGCTGAGTAATACGGCGGCGGCACCAT
>CACHNP010000012.1 GCA_902581285.1 uncultured Gammaproteobacteria bacterium
AAGATCATGGGCATGTACACGGATCCCAATCGTCTTCGCGCGACTGATCCGGGCACGGTAGAAAACAACCCGCTATGGATTTTTCACGACACCTTTAATCCGGATACGGTTTGGGTGGAGGATGCCAAGGCGCGTTATCGCGCAGGCACCATTGGGGACGTTGAATGCAAGCGAGTGCTGATAGACGCGATTGACGCATTTCTACGACCTATACGCGAACGCCACCAACAATTTTCACAGGATTTAGCTCATGTTGACCAGGTTTTGAAACAGGGTGCAGAGCGCGCTAATGAACTTGCAGCAGCCACATTGGATGAGGCTAAACGAGCTTTGCATCAACATTAGTGCCTTTTGCGTATAACATGCTGTCTTCACTTAGGGTGATGCTGTTTTAAACTTGATTTCAATGATTTTCCTTGCCAGACTAAAACCATATCGGCAATCGTGTGTGATTGTTTTGGTGCTGGCAAATACGATTGTCTCATCACCGGTAACCATTTTATTACTAGGGAGGAAAAGGCATGAATCTAAGTACAAGGATGATGATGGTCGGGGCGTTAGCAACGGTATTGCTATCTGGCTGTGGCGGTGATAAACCGAAGAAGAGTAAAGATCAGACAACAACGCAGCCGCAGTATCTCACGGTGACACAATGGAAAGCTTGTTTGAAACGACAACGCTCAGAGAAGGATGGTAAGGGTTGGTTAGCGTATTGCATGCCAGCAACTCAATCGGATTGTTGTCCAGACACAGCATGGAGTCAGCTCAAAGAGGACAACATTCCTGCTTGTGCAAGTACCACTGGGTCTACGGTGGTGACTCCGGACTATTTATCGGTTAAGGATTATAAAAACTGCTTGACCAGCGAGAACGAAGGCAGCTGGACGAAATCATGCTTACCTCGTAGCCGCTTGTCAGCATGCCCCAAAGATTCTTATGAACAGTTGAAGCGAGAGGACGAAGTGATGCCGTGTTCGCCATCGGTTGATGTTAAGCAAGTGCAGGGCTACAAAGACTGCGTTGTCGACACAGGCGATAACAAATTCTGTTTAGTTGGTAAAACTAAAGCAGACAAAGCAAAAGACTGTAAGGATGACGCTTACACATCAATCAGCAAGATCAATCCTGGTACTTGCGATACGGATCAAGAAAAACAGGTTAACGTTACAGCGCAAATTGCCAAAGCGAGAGCATTGCTAACTGCAGCAAAAGCTGATGTGGCAATGAAAACTGCAGAAGCAAAAAAAGCTGAAAAAAATCTAGCAGGTGATTCAACGAACCAAAATTTTATAAACGCTGACAAAAAAGCACAAGGCGAATTAAAAATAGCTAACGATGCTAAAGCCGCGGCGCAAAAGCGTCTTGATGAGCTATCGCAAGATTGACGTTGTCTTTTCACTGTATGCTCAGTGTTAAACCCAAGGTGGTCAACCTGGCTACCTTGGTCTGGCTTTGTTGGCTTCATGTCGTCAGCAGAGAAAAATCCACTCAAGGTCTTTTGAGGCAGGTTTAAATTAGGAGGGTGAGTATGAATTATCGGTTTTATACACTGTTGTGTGCGTCATTGTTGGTCGGATGCAGTGGTTCATCACATCAATCCCAGTCAGTTAAAACCGAGTCTGATGTGAGTGTGACTGAGCTTCAAGCTTGCACGTCACAATCCTCGGTGGTTAACCCATCCGATAGCAATGCAGGTTGGCAGGCCATGTGTTTGCCAGCTCAAAAGCCGGCAACGTGTGAGGCAAGCGTGTATGCTGTGCTCAAGACCAGTAAAATGCTGGCGTGTGATCAGTCCTCTCTGTCATGGGTGTCAGCGTCGGCATCGCAGATTCCAGGTTCGTTATATTGCTTGCTGCCTTATACTCAGGGTGACAAGCACGGTCATTGTGTTCCGGCCACAAAGCCTGCTGGAAAATTGTGTACCACGAAATTGTATAACCAAGTCAAGCAGGCACAGGCTGTGGTGGCGTGTGATAAAATCGTGGCGCCATTGGTTGATGTGGATGGCTACGATCACTGCGTGTTTGCCCAAGGTGAGAATAAGTTCTGTTTGCCTACATTCAAATACCCTTCTTGCCCACTAAAATCGTGGCAAAATATCAATCTCAAGAAGTACGTTGAGGTTTGCCCTAAAGGACAGGGAACTCAGGGGCCGTTATTCACACAAATTCAAGTTGCTACTAAATCATTGCAACAAGCACAAAAAGTCGAGAAACAGGCGGCGTTTCAAGTTGAAGTAATTCAAAGTAGTATCACAGCGCTTGATAAACAGAAAAAAGAGGCAGCTCGTACAAATCCATCTAACGTTGTTAGTTTAGAGAATCAACTCGCTGAGAAAAAGGGTGAGCTTGAGAACGCTCAAGCAAGCCAGCAATCCGAAGCTAAAAAAATCACGACCATCAAACATCTTTTGGCTGGCTACACGGTTCCAGAGCGAGTGAATTTGGGTGCGGTGGTACAAAATATCAAGGGCTACACAAATTGTTTGAGTGTTGGGCCCGGTGGTCAAGTGTGTCAACCTAATAAAAAGCCACTACAGGCCGCTTGCACGGACAAGATTTGGCAAGAAATGCAGGGTGTTGGGGGGTATCAACCTCGCTGTTAAATCGGCGATTTAACAGGCCATGCAGTTGAGCTAATGAATGGATATCATATTAACTTTTTTGGGTTTGTGACTGAAGAAAAATCAGTTGTTCCCTGTTGTGTCTTGATTTTACAGTAATAAGTTGCGATCATAGGAATATGAGGCCAATTTGTTGTTGCTTTGACAGGATTGGTTTTGTGGCGTGTTCAGGGGTGAGTATGCGTAACCGGCTTGGATTACCGTTTTTTCACTGGCGCTACACGAGTGTGATTTGGCTTGGATGAGGTCCTATCGCACTTTGGGTATTTGGGTTAATTTTAATAAAAAAGGGAATTCATTATGAAAAAAATTACACTAGTCGTAGCGGGTATAGCTTCCGTAGCAGCTTTAACACTAGCAGGTTGTGGTAAAACTAAAAAAGTGGAACACGTCAAAGGGTATCAAGATTGTGTTGTGCACACAGGCGATAACAAATTCTGTTTAGTTGGTGCAAGTAAAGATAAAAAAGCAACAGGCTGTACAGATGACGCTTACACGGCAATCAGCAAGATCAAACCTGGTACTTGCGATGAGGATCAAGCAAAACATATTAACGTTACATCGCAAATTGCCAAAGCGAAAACAGCGCTAGCTGCAGCAGATGCTGATGTGAAAGCTAAAACTACAGCAGTAAAAAACGCTAAAGCTGCTGTTACAAGTAATAAAGATGATTCAAAGAAAGAATCTTTAAATGCTGAAGTGACAGCAGCTGAAACAGCTTTGACTAAAGCTAAAGGTGCTCAAACCGCTGCGCAAAAAACAGCTGATAAGCTTAATGGCTTACCAACAAACGACGGTAACAAGGCAGATGCTAGCTAATTTACTTTGATCACTGTCTCATTAGTAGACGGAATATTGATAACCGGCTCCACCTCACGTGGGGTCGGTTTTTTTTTTTTTTTTGCTAAAGCTCCTCGCTACCTGGATTGACTGCTGTCTCATGCTTACTTAGTCGATTGACCTGAAATATTCCATTCTGTGTTAATTCTCGATTCCGATTCGTCATTCCAGTTATCAGGCATGTTGTCGGTAAAAAAATCATAACCCGTTTTTTTTTCAACATCGTCAATTGAGGTTTTGTATAGGTGAACCTCATTTTTTTTAACGGATTGATTTGGCATGATAAAAGCGATGGTCTTTTCCCCGCTGACTTTTTGAGGAGCGTAGATAACTTTGAAATATGCATCGGGAACCCACACTTTATTCGGACCTATGGTTTTGCGTTCACAGTCCTGGTAGTGTATGGGGCCAGTGTAAACGAATAGTGGGCCGAAATCTGGTTGTTTCACCCACGCGCGAACTTGTTTCTCCAATTGCGCCCAACCGACTTGGTTTAATTTTTTTGCTTGAGGCGTCATGTTGGTTAAAATAAACGACTGCTTAGCGGTTGTTGTGCTGTAAGCCATGATTGAGAACGGTGCATTATGACCGCGATCATAGACAGTGCTAGCACTGTGGTAGTCTGCCAGTTGAGATTGGCATTGAGAGTCAAGTTGTTCTTCAGGTTTAAAATCTTGGACTGTTTTTCTTTTAGCATGAAATGGATTGTGTGGCGGGTATAATGTATCGCTGACACGGTAAACCACGTAGTTAGGTTGCTTGGAATCGCAGTTGTAGTTAATTGCAAAACCGGCATAGCAGAGGTATTTTGATGGTTGATTTTCCTTTGAGGGGTAGCCATATTTACCAAAACCATCGCCTTTTTTTGATGGCATAGTCAGAAGATCGGCGCCGCTATTAGCATCTGGGGTGATGATATCATGGCCCAAACAAAAATCGCCGGGTGTTGGTTTTAAATAACCGAGTGTTGGTTTGTAGATGGTGACCGTCTTCTTTGGTATTTCTGGAGATTTAATTTCACCGCCAAAAGTCAACGAAGTGCTGAGACTAAAGATTAAAAGCATTGCGGTATGAGTGGTGTTCATTTTGCTACTCCTTATGACATTTTTCACTGCGCCGAAGTTATAGTATAAATTATTGGGTTGTCAAATGACCTTGACGGCATTTGCAGCCAGTCCTTTAATGAGGTAACGCTCTCCCCCCTGTTTTTCCGAAGAATTGATGTCCCTTGTTGTCATTTGGGGAGTAACCGGAAACGCTAAACATCTGATTCAGTGATAGAAAAAACCCACTTTTTATTAAACATAGATTAAAATTTATTAATTTGATATATTTTATACAGGCCGTGTGATTATTTAATTGCGATCGTCATTTTTTGGTATGATTTTTTTTTATTTCACTTGTTTTGAGTTTTAAAAAAAATAGAAAAAAAAGTGGAAAAAAAAATGATCTTTACTATATTTTGTGCGCTGGTGGGTTGATGGTGAGACCCTGCCTAGAACACGAAATTGATTGTTAAAGGGAGAGTAACTATGAAAATGATAAGAATAACACTGTTTGTTGTATTCGGCTTTTTATCTTCAAGTGTGACGGCATCCAATCTAAATGCCTATGAGAACTTGTTCTCTCAGCACGAAATGAGTGTGGTGAGTGTCATTGTGAAAAGAGACCCAGCAGATGTTGCTCAGATACAGCCGTTTCCATTTATGATTCCAGGAAACCCATTTGGTTCGTTGCCCGAAAGCCCTCAAAATCCACAGTATCAACCTGAGCAAGCTGGTCAGGGCTCTGGCTTTATCGTTGATAAGCAAGGGTACATCGTGACAAATAATCACGTGGTTGATGGCGCGAAGAGTATTGTGGTTTCATTTGATGATGGTCATTTTTACCCAGCAAAAATTGTAGGTCAGGATGCAGGAACGGACGTCGCTTTATTAAAAATAGATCCGCCAGCGAATGTACAGCTACAGCCATTGCAATGGGGGGATTCAGACAGTTTGCAACCTGGTGCACCTATAGCTGCTATCGGGACCCCAGAGGGTTTATATAACTCCATCACATCAGGGATTTTAAGTGCTAAAGATCGTATGGGTACTCAATACGCGAGTTACCTTCAGTTGGACTTAGCTTTAAACCCAGGTAATTCGGGTGGTCCTTTATTGGATCTGAATGGTAACGTGGTTGGTGTGAATGTAGCGATTGGCAGTAACACGGGAATGTACGCTGGGATATCCTATGCATTGCCCTCAAATATTGTTAAAAACGTTGTCAAACAATTGAGGCACAACGGCCATGTCAAAAGAGCGATGTTAGGTGTTTCGATTGTTCCACTGAGTCCTGAGTTAGCAAGTGCATTTGGTTTGACCACAACGCAGGGGGCTTTGGTAAATGAGGTCGTGCCTGGATCGCCAGCTCAAAAAGCGGGTATCAGAAACGGGGATATCATTCTTTGTTTTAATCAGACCAAGGTTAAAAAAGTCTATGATCTACCTATTGCTGTTGGTCAAGCCACAGTTGGTACTAATGCATCAGTTGAAGTTTGGCGTGAGAAGAAAAAAATGACTGTCTCCATGAGGCTGCAAGAAGACCCTAATAAGGTAAGGCAACGTTCAGCAAAGCATGACAGCCCATCGTCCTCAGTTAAGCCAGCATTGAGTAGCAACGAAATTCTTGGTATGACATTGCATGAAACGAAGCTCGGTCTGGTCATTGAAAATTTGAAACCTGAAATGCAAATACAATATGGGTTACAACCAGGCGACATCATTGCTGCTGTCGGTAGTGACCCAGTAAAAACAATTGATCAATTAAAAAGTTATTTAAGTGAGTATGAGGATAATGACTACATTGCTTTGAAAGTGACACGTCAAACAGGTGGGCAGGAGTCTGCTAACTCGCAATTTTATGTGGCCATCCCATCAAAACAAACTGTTGGGTGATAACTTTTTAAAAAAGTTCGTATTAGTTCAAGCTACCAAATCAAGTCACGTACAATGCGTATCAAATTTTTTTGATGCAGAGCCAATAAGGGTGCAAAATCATGGGATACTGTAAAAATGGACATTGGGTGCGGGATGATGTTCTTGCAACAACGAGTGAAAAAGGCGAATTCCAACGCATGCAGTCTGTTTTTAGAGACACTATTTCGATGAAACACTCACGGTTTAAGCCGGAAAAAAACCGCTATCATTTATATGTGAGTGCGGCATGTCCATGGGCTCATCGTGTTATTCTTATTAGAAAGCTAAAGCAGCTTGACAAAATTATATCGATATCATTTGTTGATGCTGTCGTTGAGAATAACGGATGGGAATTCGTTCCCAAGCATAAAAAATACCGTGATCCTTTGTATGATTATCACTACCTTCATGAAATTTATACCAAAGCGAATCCACAGTTCACAGGGCGAGTGACAGTGCCAGTTTTGTGGGATAAGCAGGAACACACGATTGTGAATAACGAATCAGCTGATATTATTCGTATCTTAAATAGTGAGTTTAATTCATTAACCAAAAGTCAGTTGGATTTTTATCCAAAAAAATACCAAGCTAAAATAAACAAAATCAATCAAAAGATATACCATGCTATTAATAATGGCGTGTATCGCTGTGGTTTTGCTACGTCACAGGCTGCGTACGAGCGCGCTTTTAAAGAATGTTTTAGCTTGCTCAATGTTCTTGATAAGAAACTAGTAAAACAGGATTTTTTAGTTGGTGATCAAATAACCGAAGCCGATTGGCGGCTGTTTACAACGTTAGTTCGTTTTGACGCGGTGTATTATGTGCATTTTAAATGTAACCACAAGCGAATTGCAGAATACCCCGGCCTAACTGCATTTTTAAACCGCTTGCTGTCGATTCCCGGAGTTTTATCGACCATTGAAATGGATGTTATCAAAAGGCACTACTTTCTAAGTCACAAGTGGTTAAATCCGTCGGGTTTGGTGCCCGCTGGACCTGTGCTTAAGTGGATTTGAGTCTGATTTAAAATTCTTTCATTATTACAATGGCTTATGAATTTATTCGGCGGTTGTTAAATCCTGTGCTGTCGTTGCTTCTGTGTTTCGTGGCGCCATTGTTTGACAGCAGCAGAGCATATTCTTATCATAGCGTCTTTAATGATAAGGGGTCGTTTGATTGCTATGAGTGAATCCGGGTGGTGGAATAAAACGCCGTTGAATAAAATGACCGATGAGCAATGGGAGGCACTTTGTGATCGCTGTGGCAAATGTTGCTTAAATAAATTGGTTAACGATGAGGGTGATTATTTTTATACTTCCGTTTCCTGCTCTTTGATGAACTCAAATACGAGTTGTTGTACCCAATACAAGCAACGATTACAGCTCAAATCAGGTTGTTTAAAGGTAACGCCAAAAAATATAAATGACATCGTTGAATGGCTCCCAAAGACTTGTGCTTATCGTTTATTGCATCAAGGACAGCCTTTGCATGCATGGCACCCTTTACTCAATGACGGTCAGGTGACTCATGCAGTCCATATTCAGTTTAAAAACAGGTTGGTTTCAGAGGATCACCTGAAGACAGCTGTTTTGGAGGATTTTATTGTTGAGGATGAAGGTTTGCTCTAGTGGTGCTATAAGCGGCAGGTGATGCAACAGTAACGAATAAGGGGGTGTGGTGGCAATTTATATCATAAGCACGACCAACGCTGAAAAGCCGTGGGTTGATGAGGTCTGTCAAGATTACGCTCGTCGCTGCCAGTCTCCATGGAATTGCGAGTACCTAACTGTGAATGCGCAAAAGCGTAAAAAAGGCAGTGGTGTGTCATCACTCATCACGCTGGAGTGTGAGCAAATGGAAAAGCGTTGCCCTAAGGGTGCTTACCGCGTGGCTTTGGATCGACGTGGAAAGACATTTACCAGTGAAAGGTTCGCGGGCTGGATGGTTGACCGTATGTCACATGGGCAATCCGTGGCTTTTTTTATCGGTGGTCCGGAAGGTTTGACGGATGAATTCAGGCAGTCATGTGATGCACAAATAAGGTTGTCTGATATGACATTTGCGCACCCACTCGTGCGAGTTATCTTTGCAGAGCAAATATACCGTGCTTGGAGTATCGTTCATGGACACCCTTATCATCGATAATGTCTTTTAGCATAAATACAGAATGATTGGTGTTATGGGCGCATCAGTTAATCAGTTTAAGCTCTATACCTTGTGTGGCTGTGAGTAATGAATCGTTTGATAATGCGTCATTATGTTGGCTCAGTTTCATTTCAAGTGCCTCGATACGGTTTTCACACTCGGCTTTGAGTTGTCTCCAGGTGTGATATGAAGAGGGGATCATTCCAATGATCCTGTTGAGCTTCTCAATTGTTCTTTGTAACGCGCTTGGTGTACTGGGTGATTCGAATAAGTGAAACTCAATATCCAGTCTTAACGATAAGAACTTGTTTATAAGTGAACACATTTGAGCGTTCCAGGCGTGGTATTGTGATTCGTTATAACGTTCTTCCCATTCCAGAATCAGGGCATCCATAGAAGACGTGCCAATCAGAGTAATTAGTGGATTTTTTAATTGTTTTTCTATTAAACGTTGAAATGCTGACACGCCATTTCGATCGTATGAGTGTATGATATAGGGAGCATAAATCGTACCGTATGAGACTTTAAATTGGCTTTTTAATAGGTAGTCTATGATGCCATGCTTTTTACTTCTTTCCTGAATGACGCGTAATGCATGCTGCAGGATAGGGTATGGCTTGTCTCCGCAATAGAATAATTTATTCGGTGGACCCTGATAGTGTGAGATGATAAGTTTTAGACACGCTAAGTTATTGACTTCAACGGCATAAAATAGTGCGTTACGCCCCGCTTTGTCCACTTGCATGAGATTAAGTTCCTGGTGTTTTAAGAGCTTTTTGACGACGGTTATTTGCTGGTAATACACAGCATGATGCAGTGGGGTTTGTTGATTGTGTTCGATTTGATTGATGTTTGCCCCCATGGCTAGCATGGCGTTAATTTCCTGGTCTAATCCGTGGCGAGCTGCAAAGCATAGAAGGCTGAATTTTTGAATGATGGCTTGGCGTTTCTCTTGCGGTGTCGATACTAATCTGCCTATTTTTACGCCTTTTTTTGCAATAGCATCAGGGTGAAGTGTTTTTGCTTTTTTTAGAAAAATCCGAGTTCCATAGGTTATTGGTCTAGGGTTATTGGTGGGTATTAATTTGCAGCATGCTTCTATTTTTTCTAGTAACGGGATTGGGTTATACCTCTCTAGTATTTTATCTTTCGTGGGTATATTAAACGATGCCAGTAGCTCTTCATTGGCGCAGCTTAATATGTTGCCCAATTTACCATGTGGAAACATCCATTTTCTGAGGTTGAAACCAATTGGCTGTTGTTTACAAAGATCATGATTTTTTTTTATTTCACGCTCAATAATTAGTGAGATCGATAAGCTGACACGTTGAAATACCCAGGGGGACTTAGCGTACTTATTTTTAAAACTGGTGAGTGAGAGCAGTTGCTTATAAAGGTTAAATTGATACAATAGGTTGGTTGCTATGTTTTTTTTTATTACATTGATAGGGTTACGTGCATACCCAGAGATTTCTCTGTTATCATTAGTGTATGTTGTTATTATTCCATTATCCTTTAGGTCCTTCTCCAAGTACACCCAGTTAAGCTGGGTGGTGTGCTTGATGTAAAGTTTGCCTTTTTCTTTCACGTAGTCTTTCAATAAGCGATGTTTTTCATTAAGAAAAATAATTAAAGGTTCGTACATTATGTTTTTGTTCTAGTTAATGGATAATATCAAAACAATACTATCATGATTACTCATCGTTTTCTAATACTTCTGGCTCATATGTCCAGTTGTAATGGCACGATCATCATTTTGGTTCCGATATTTTGCAGTTGGCGTTGCACCATCAGTGAAAATTCACTGTGCAAGAATCGCGATATCGACAGATCCTCACGGTAAACATAGCGAGACGCAAAGAATACCGCGTTATTGTATTTTTGATTCACTTCCTCTGATGCTGCTGTGACATCATCAACCAGATTAGTACCAAATCGTAGAATGGATTCTGTTGCCACCCCGTTTTTTTGGGAAAATTTCTCGAGATAGGTCACCACGCGCTCCGTGTCTTTTTGCAAGCGAAATAATGTGTCATCACTGCCAAGGCTGCCCGTGTCCACCCAGCCATAGCTGATAAATACGTAGTTTTTAAAATGCTTGGGAAACATTTTTTCCACCCAAAGAATGGTGTGCAACGCGGCTCCCAAACCACTGACTAAAAATACCGCTGTTGGTGCATCTTGTTGAATAGGGTGATTGGTTATTTTGTCTGTGCCAATTGACACTTCCAGTGTTTTATCCAGTTTCTTTTTGAGCTTTTCGTATTTGTTATAGTAGCGTTTGAGTAAAACGCAGAGTGTGACCATAACCACGGTGGTCAGTAATGCTTCCCAGCCGCCGCTATCAAATTGTTTGCTGATAACATCCGCTAAAATGACTGCACACACCACCGTGGCGAGTAATGAAAGTAGCATCCGTTGCAGCCACTTTTCTTTATTGCGGTGGGTGCACCAATATACCACCAAGCCAAGCAATGACAGCGTGAAGGTGATGAACACATTGATGGAATAGAACACCACAAGAAATTTAACATTACCTTGTGTTAAGACAATAATTGCGATAGCGAAAAGACCAAAAAAAATCACACCATTTTGTTTGACCAGGCGTGATGATAAGTTTGTGAAACGGCGCGGTACCCAGTCGTCTTGACCCATGTTGGAAAGCACTGATGGACCTCCTAAAAACCCGGTGTTTGCCCCTACAAACAGCAAGCCAGCTTCAAACGCTAGCAGGATGATCAAGCAGGTGTGCCCGAAGCTACCAGTACCCAGTATCTGTTGAAACACGCTCGCATTGAGGGTCATGTGCGCATTGGGTTGCGCGTGCCAAAGCAGAAACAATATGATGATGCCACCCGCTATCACACTGAGCGATATCGCCATGTACATCATGGTGAGTCGACCTGTCTTAACTCGAGGTTCCATCAGCATGTTAACATTATTGGAAACCGCTTCTAAGCCTGTGTAGGTACCTGAGCCGAGTGAATAGGCGCCAAGTAGTAATGCAAGTAGGTAGAATAGACCGCTGTTGTCAACCGCTTTATGTGTTTCTTGTATCGTTGTGCTGAGCATGTGTGGTAATTCGTACCCGTGCGCTGCGATGCCATAGATAATGATAAGCAGGTGGGTGATGACAAAGCCCAGGAAAATAGGAAGCAGGACCTTGATTGATTCTTTCATGCCGCGCAAATTAATTGCCATGAGAAAAATAATCACACCTATCATGCTAATGAGACTGGTGTTACTTGAGCTTGGAAAGAGGCTTTCAACGGCTTTCACACCCGCGACCACGGAGATTGCGATGGTAAGAGCATAATCAATTAAAAGTGCTGAACCAGAAACCACACCTGCGAACGGGCCCAGTAGTTCGTTGGCGACTTTGTATCCGCCGCCTCCATTAGGAAAGAGTTCGATAACTTGGTTATAGCTCAGTGCAATAATAAAGATGGTTAAGCAGGTTAAAATTGCTAGATAAAGTGCTAAGTGGTGTTGTCCTACCTGTAAAGCGGAATAACCCAGAGCGGGGCCGTAGCAAGATGAGGACAAGCCATCGGCTCCGAGGCCAATCCAAGCTAGAAAGGCGACCAGTGCAATATTGTGTCTATTTTCAGGTAAGAAAGGGTCTTGAGCTTTGCCAAAGATAAAGGCTTTTATTTTGTTCAACATAAAGTCAATCGATATATAGATAAATGCCAATTTTACTGCTTTAAACACAATCGGTCAAATAAGGCCCGCGTGTATTTGAAGTGGCAGCATTGTTTTCGCTCGACATAAATACTGATTTAATTTTACTAGCTTGCCATCATTGAGCGTGACTTGATTGATTTACTGTCTTTTACAGTGCTATTGATAGAGGAATTAATCTTTTCAAATCGTTTGAGAAATTGTGCAGATTTATCATTGCTAATGACACGGTCTAAAGTGAATACTTTGTTGAGAATGCCATCTGAAATTCTTTGCAGATCATCAAGTGATCGTGGCCTCACTTCAGTGAATAGCGAACCGGTATTTTGACGACTACGACGGTTACTGGGCTGTTGTTGAGAGGTGATGGCTGGCAGGTGAAGTTTGATTTCTTTATTCAAGAACCAGTTTATATCAATCTTTTTTTTGAGCTCAGGTACACGATTGTTATGGTCTGATTGATGGTGTGCCCAAACTGAGTAATCTCGGCAGAAAGTTTGAATAGTAGAATAAGTCTTATCTATTGTTTTTTCTAGAATAGCAGAGGCACGTTTCTTTTCAGTCTGCTTTCTTTTTTGTTCGTCCATTTGGTGCTTTAGGAAGGCCTGCTGCTCGGCTTCTCTTTTTTGAGCTTGTTTGTATAATTTAGAAAAATCTTTGAGCCACACGAGCCTCTTCGAAGTGACTTTCTGTTGGATGGCGTTTGACATCTTATGCCATTTAGACAGTGTTTCTTGGTCTATCGCTTTTACTTCTGGCACCGCTTCACAGTATGTAATAGATATATTTAAAGTCCGACCTATGTTATACAGCAAGAGGCTGTACCAAAACAGTTTGTTAATTATTAGCGCACTTTTAATCCAAAAAACAGTACGCATAACTAGATATGGTTCATTGTGATGACTTAGTATATTCAAGAAGTGCTTAGTTTGGTGTAATAAGTTGTCATGCTTAAGCATTATTTTTGATAAATGTTGGTGCCAGTTTTGTCCATTTGGGTCAGGTTGATGAGTAAACTTGTTATCAAAAGCAGCGCCAGACGGTAGCTTAACTCTCGAGTTGACGATTTGTTTTAGTTTGTCGTGTTTTGATGTTGGGAGGTGTAATCCAAAGATGAGATAGTAGTCGCTCCATACGGTATCAGTTGGTCTAGACAAGCCAGCTGGTAACTCACTGAATATTTTCTCTAGTGAATACACATTATAGTCACTGGTATCTGATGATTGAGTCAGCGTGTTCTCAGCGCTCTGCTGTTCGTTGTTGGCTACAGCAAATTCTGGGTGTTGAATGAGTAAGTAAGCTAGCCGCAAGCTATCATCATCCGTATAGAATTCAGTGTGATCAGTTCGTATCATGGCGCCTAGAGTCTTGATTTGTTGAATGAGAGAATCTACTGTTTTTTCCAGTTTAATCTGATTCGCACTAGACACATATTGAGATTTTTTGCAGACATGCTTAATTTGATGCTTGATTGCTAATAGCATCTCTAGGGCGACTACAGGCTCCTTAGAGATGTTATAAATAAAATCCTTAATCAGACTAATGAATTGAACCTTGAATTTTACGTGTGCGATTTGAGTGATTGGATACATTTTGGAAATGAAATTCAAAACGGGGTGATTTAATATGTCGGTGAGTTTTTTTTCATTATGTGGCGATAAAACCCCGTCCATAGCATGCTGGAAGGATTGTGGTGTTAGTAACGCCTGCCCGCTTGCCAAGCTTGCTATGTAATGTAAATCAGCTTTTTCGTGAGAAGATGTATTATAAATGTGGGGCCAAAAATAATTATTCATTGTTATATTCTTTCGATACGGGCCTAAGAGGTGTCTAAGAAGCTCTACAGTTTTGGCGTACCAATGAATCATCATTTGCGATGACTTTATTTCGGTGGAATAACTTTGTGAATGTGTGAGCATGTTTTTTTGCAACTGAGTTAGTGCATATGGTGCTGCTGCTTGATCGAGTAAAGCCCGTGTGTTACGTTCTCGATCAAAGACGATTTTTTTTAGACGAAGCGTGTCTGGGTATGCCATAGAATCAATGACGTGCTTCTGTGTTACTTCTTTTCTTAATCTGGTTAAGGAGTTACAAATAGATAACACGATTGAGTTTTTATTGTACCAAGCGAATTTTGTTTCATCTGACATCGTCTCATCTTTGGTGTCGAAGCCAGGTTTAACTATCTTCATTACTGTCAGCTGTTGATCTTTTGAAAATGTAAAACTGATTTCACCAGTCAGATTGTCTTCGATGGTGCATTGATCAAATTGTTTCGAGGTTTTGAGTATCTCTAGTGTTATTGTCTGGTGATAAGTTGGGTGTTGATACTCGTTAGGGAAAATTTTGTTGTAAATATTGGCTGCGGCGATATAGATGGCGAAGTGGGTTAGGTTAACATTATTATTTGGTAATGTTATTTCTGACAATGGCGTGGAGCTGTTGTTGGTATGCGAATGGGGTGTGGTTAGTATTGAATTAAGATAATTAATCAAGTGGTCATCTTGTTGATTATCGCTCTGCGAAAGTGATAAATGACTTCGCGACAGTAGTGCCAATCCAATTAGATATAAAGTAACAAAAAGCTGTGATGGTGATTTCATCTTATTTCTCATGATAAATTTAGGTATTTTTTACGGATAATTATAGCATCGAAGAGTTGCCGGTTCCATTAACAGTGGATTAATTGATAAATTGAATAAAAACGATGCGTGAGTAGAGGAATACCATTTTAACAATATAAGATTAGCTCGTACGGAGTACTTCAAGTGATTATAATAAGTGTCGCATGAAACGCGATGAGTTTGGGGTTACATGGTGAAGCGAACTTGGGTAATTTACCAAGCGCGGGAAAATCCTCATCAAATTGTGCTTGCCCTGATGCGTGAAAAGACTACCGTTTTTTTTTTGATACTAATTTTGAAATATTCCACACTTGGTGAAGTGTTAGATCATAAATTTATTTTATTTACACAGCGATGATGGCACGCGGCTCGATGTTCTTATCCTCTTAATGATAGTGTTTCTGAGAGTCTCAAACTGAGTGAAATATTCCCTTGAATCGCGGTTGTCTATTTTAACATTCAAAGTGTGTATTTTAGTACCTATGGTGGTCAACATACTTTTTAGATCGTCTTTTGTTCGAGGTTTGGCGTCATTAAATAATGCGTGTTGGTTTCGTCGGAAGGGCTTAAGATTCTTTTTCGATTTCTTTGTGGTTTTGCTAAAGTATGATTGAATTTCTTTATTTTTGAGCCAATTGGTATCGATCAGTTTTTTGTATTTAGATTCCTGATGGTTTGAGTATGATTGCGATTGTAACCAAATTGAGTATCGTTGGCAGAATTGTTGTACATTTTGATAGCCTTGGTCGATTTGCTCTGCGATATTTTTGGCTGATTGTTCTTTCTCGGCGGCTTTTCTTTTTTGCTCTTCTTCATGGCGTTGTTGGAATGCAGCTTTAGCAAGTTTTCGAACATGATTGTCACCCAACTGCTTTGCTATTGATGGTAAGCATGCATTTGTTTTCACAATATGGCGGTGTTCAAGTTTTGTTGCAATCCTTAACCAGTTGTCATGAGCTTCTTCGGTTTTTTTCTTCAATTCTTCCCGATATATCCGAGAGATGCAGTCGATCATGATAGAAATGCCAGTAGCAAATAAAGTAAACTGTATTGATTTAAAGGCGACATTGAAATAAAAAGCGGCTTTGACGTGAGAATGAGTCAGGGCGTGCATTTCTAGGATGTTCTTGATGCTATTTGCTTGACGTTCATGATTGTTGTCGGTGATTGCGTCATAAAAAGAAACGTTATGGACGTTCTCACCATCATGAGCCAGTTTGAAAGTATGGGAGTATTTTATCCAGGTGTTATCTGTTGGCGAACTTAATCCCGCTGGCATAGTATCGTATATTTTTTTAAATGCAGTTATCTGTTGTGTTGTGTGTAGCGGTAAGAGCGATTTAGTAGAGGGTTCTTGGGCTTTCGGAGATGAATTAAATTGATCTTGGTAGCATGTCAATAAGTACGCTAGTCTCATAAAGGCATTGTTTGTGTAAAAATCATTCTTATCAGTTCGTATTTCATGACCCAGTGTGTGAATTTGTTGCACCAATGAGTTGATGGTTTTTTCGAGTTTAATCTGGGTTTGATGTGGAAATATACCCAGTTTTTTACTCGTTTCGTGTATCTCATAATTAATCGCAAGTAGCATTTGTAATCCAATTCGCTGATCACCTTGGATGTTAGAAACGAAGTCCTGAATCATGGCAATGAGTCGAATTTTAAAACGAGGGTGTGTTATTTTATTTTGTGAAAATTGCGCGGAGCTAATCGGTCCTAGATTAAAATCAAGCATGTCAAGTACCATCGTCTCAACGTGAGGTGGTAATGTTTCATTTATCATGGTTTTAAATGATTCTGATGTGAGTAATAGTTTTTTTTGATCGATACTGCTTAAGAGGATTGACTCTGCTTTGCTGCGGGACGGTGGGTTATATAGGTGTAGCCAAAAATAACTGCTTAGCTTCATCTTATCTTTTTCGTACGGGCCGAGAATGTGCCGCAACAACACAACGGCTTTGGTATACCATTGAAGCATGAGGTCTTTTGGTTTGTGCTCATACTCTTCGTTGTAAGCTGCGAAAAAGATTCTTCGTTGTGTGGGTGTCAGTTGAGTCCGCTTGGTTGCGTTGTCAAATAATGCCAGTGTGTTTTGTTCTCGGTCGAATCCAATTTCTTTGATCTGGATTAGTTCTTTGTTGGTCAGTGATGCAAACACTGGCTCGAGATACTTACTGAGCATCCCCATCTTTATGGTATCTCTTATGGAACTGACTACCCCTTCTTCGTCATGCCAGGAATACACTTGGCTACTTGCGAATGGGCGACCTGTTTCATGTGATTTGCCTGAGATGCGACTAATCCTGGTATGCTGACGTTTTTTTTCATGAAAGGTGAATTTGACTTCTCCGCGGCTTTCTCGAGATTTTCTTTCTCGTTTGTCACTTTGTTTCATTGCATGAATTACAATAGTTTTATAATGGGTATTTTTCTCAAAGCCATAAGGATAAATGACAGAGAAGAGGTTGTTTGCGATTACTTCAATCTCGGTCTCCTTTAAGCTGGAAGTTGCTGGCAAGTTTCCTGCCGGGAATTGTTCGATTATAATCGGGTTGGGATACTCACTTTCTTGTAAATGCTTTTGTAGCACGCCATGTGCATTCTCTGGGAGAGCGACAAAACTGGGATAAGCATCGTGGTATGTTTTTCTTTGCTTTATTGAATCTAGTGATTCTTGAGTTTTTTGTAACGACTCGTGTGGGTTTGATTCGCTCAAAGGTTGGAGTCCCTTATTTTGCGCTAGCGTCAATCTTATTCGAAGTAGTAACGTGGTTACAAGGAAGTACAGCGTGATAAATAGTTGTAATTTTGAGCTATTTTTTTGTTGTCGCATCATATTATCTTCTTTTGATTGGTTCTGTATTTTTCAGCAGTGTGTTTTATGCTAGGCGCTATAATCGCGGGCTTTTATAATGGCTCTGTTTAAACAATTCGCTGATCGCGCTCCTTAATTTGCTGAATTCCTGATCAGTGTCTTGGTTTTTAACTGGCGTGTTTGTTAGCATGATTAGTTTGTTTTCTATTGTGTCCAGTAGTCGTTTTATGTCTTGTACTAATCCGGGTAGATTGGTTTCGGAACAGGATTTTTTTCGCCTAGCTTTGATTTTCTCTCTTATTTTGAATTTCTCCGGAATAAGGAATTGAATTTCTTTGTTATTAAACCAATGCTGGTCGATGATGCTTGTGTAGGCGTTACTCCTACCGAGAGTGTAGCGTGCAAGATTCGCTCTTATAGAGACGCTCTCACAAAAACCCAATATGTGTTGGTGTGCTTTGATGACATTCTCTTTTTTTTCTGTGGCTTTTCGTTTTTTTTCTTCTTCTAAAATTGCATTTCGCTTCAGTGTTGCGTCCAGCTGAGCCTGTTTTTTTTCTTGCAGTTCTTTTTTGGCTTGTATTTCTTGTTGAGTGTCACGTGCTTTCTTAATTATTTTTTGCTTGTTATGTGCAAGCAGTTTAAGGGAAAGGTTATTCCATTTTTCAAGGGTATCTTTTTTTATGCCACGAGATATAAAATAATCGAGAATGCGTAGTACTATCGGGATTATAACTAGACCTGTAAATAAACCCTCCTGCACTCCTTTTATTGACTTTGATAACATGATCTGAGTTCTAAACATTTTATGTGCTTCGAGGATGGTGAGAATCGATAGATACTGTTTCTGTTTTTCTTCAGTTGTGACCCATAAGTTGGCGTTGGAAAATTTCTGATGCCAGTTTTTAGCCTGCTTAAATGTGTGCGCGCCCATGTCTTTTATAATCCAAGAGGCCTTTGGAAAAGCCATACCTGACGGCAGGTGTATGGGTGATTTTCTGTTTCTGATTACGTCACCTAATATTTGTCCTGTGTGCGTGCCAGCAAAGTGTTTTTTGAAAATTTGGTAATAACGGATCCAAGCGTTGTCGCGCTGCATGTGTAGGCCGGCAGGAAATCGAGTGAATAAATTTTTAAAGGCAGCGGTTTTTATTTGGTCTTTGTTAGCGATTATTTTATTCTGGTATCCAGGTGCTAGTTGTGGGTGTTGATTGAGTAAATAGGCTAGGCGTAATGCTGAGTCTGGCGTGTAAAAATCTTTTTCATCGATTCTAATGTGCTTGCCTAAATTCGATATTTGTTCAATTAACGTGGACAGTGTTTTTTCTAACTTTCTTTGAATATTTGCAGGTACGGGAAGAGGTGTTTGTCTAGCGACGTTGACGATTTGATGCCTTATGGTTAGTAGTAAATGCAAAGCTGTCACAGTGTCAACATTAATGCTAACGATGAAGTTCTGAATTAAGCCAATGAATCGAATAATGAAACGGACGTTGAAAATTCTATTATTCTCAAATAGTTTTTGTGATAGTGAATCGCCTAAATAGAACTGAAGGGTATTGGCTAGGTGTTGTTCTTGCTCACGACTAATTATGCTATGTATCGTTTCCTTGTACTCATCTTCGGTTAACATCATTTTGGCGTTAAGCACACTGGTTACATATAATTGGTCAGCCTTATTGTTATACGTCATTAATGGGGTGTGGATTTTGCCCCAAAAGTAGTCTGGTAAGTTTTTACTGTCTATGTAAGGGCCTAATAGGTGTCGAATCAATTGCAGGCTTTTGGCATACCAGTGTTTCATAATATCTGAGTCATGTCTGCGGGAGCTTGGTATCATAGTTTGATTTATTAATCGTTGCTGTGTAGGTGTGAGTGGTGTTTTTGGTATCGCCCATTTAAGCAGAGCTTGCGCATTTTTTTCACCATCATAAACCGTTTCACTCACGTTGATATTGCTCTTATAAAGTAGTAAATGAAACAGCTTTCCGTAATCAATATTCTTGTAGCCCATTCTCAGTATTGCTCTAATTGAATTTTGGATTGCCTGTTTATCTTGCCAGCTATAAGCGGTGCTTTTAAAATTAACAATATTAGCGGATTCCTGTTTGCTCAGACTTATTTGAAAATTGATCTTGTCATCCTCAATTGAAAATGAAATCTCACCTTCGGCAACCCCGTCATCACCCGTTACTGCAATCGTGATTTTTTTATAAAATGCTTTGTATTTACTGTATCCATATGGGTAGATTGCAGTAAATAGGTTGTCTGCTATGGTCTCAATCTCATGTGATTGCATGTCAGACTCTAATGGGGTGTTAGCGAGATTATGTAAGATGTTATGTTGTGGATTCAGGTTTACGGGGAGGTGGTCACTCGGTATGGCATTGGTCTGATGTTCTAAACCCGTTAATGCGTCCGCAAGAGAATTACCAATTTGTTGACTAATTAATCGCTTAATTTGCTCACCTAAAACTGTTTGTATACCGTTCATAGAGGTATGGGATTGGGTTAGTCCATTGGTGTATGGTTGCGAAATGCTGGGGTAAGAATCGATACTATCGCTAAGCTGTTGCCACTGACCGTGTGTGTCGTATGGGTGCCCTGTGTAGACAGGCTGCTGTAAGTTTGCCAAAAAATCTGACCAGCTCTCGCCTTGAACACCCATCATGGAAGTATCATAAGCTGTTATTGCTTGCGATCGGCTGATGAGGGTTAGTGCCGCGGTGCATTTCAACCACGTGCTGTAGCTCGAACGTCTGCTGTGACTTTTGTTTTTGTATTTTTTCATTGCGTGACTCACTGTGTTTTTTTTTGCCATCATAGCACGTTGAGTCTCACATAACTCTTAAGGTAAGGTTAATTAATGTTTTTTGTAAAGATATGGTCTTCAATGAGTTCGCTGGTACTATTCGCAAAATCGCTTCGGTATAAGTGCCTTTACTCCTGTATGCTAGTTAATTGATTATTGGAGTTGTTACTCTCGGGTCATGGTTGGGCTTTCAGGAGATTTCTGTTTATTTTCATCTTTTGCACAACAATTCACAGCGCTATGAATGCGATGCTACGTGGTAATTTGAATAACGTCAGCTCAAACGAATAAATCCAGATTTCTGCAGATAATCGAAATAACACTTCAGCTGTTCGGCACCAACTTTAGGGTAATTGATATTAAAAGTATCCAGAACAGATTTTGCATTATCAAATCGAATTTTATCTTCGGACGATGTCAAAACGTCTGCACCATCATTATCTGACTCGTAATCAGGAAGCAATCGGTATAACGCATTTTCCTCTGTTATATTCGGAAGAACCGTGTCCTTCCACTCTTGATCAGATACCAGCTTAAGCGGGCTGCAATGCAAACTGACCCACTTCATTAGATCACGCCAGTTTAACATTTCCTGGCTGACCACATTAAAAATATTGTCACTGTTATCATATTGCATCGATAGCAATACAATAGAAAGGCTGACAAAATCGACGGGGAGCATATTAATAGGCATATCCCAATCTGGCGTAACGCCGAGCTGTAAACAGCCTTTAATAAGTGAAAAAAGATGATTATCTTCAGCCGAGCATACGCCGGTATTGGACTGTCCCATAATGGCAGATGGCCTGAATACTTTTACATGAAACCCGCGTTCAGAAGCCTGCTGCAAAAGACACTCGGCAACCCACTTTGATTGAGAGTACCCGCCTTGTGGTGATTGGCTCGTTGGCGTCGGAAGCTTTTCAGCAAGATAGCCATCACCATCAATGTCAGTAATAGCTGATGAGGTCGATATAAAAAATAGAGCTTTGTTATGATGTGTACTTGCTAGGCGTAGCATATCAACAGTACTGTCAACATTGACACTCTTAAGCGTTTGATAGTTGTAAAGATGGTGTACAAATGCGCCATTATGGTAGATGCTATCAACCTCCTCACATAACCGACTATAGTCTTTTTCTGACAAATCAAAATTCGGTTGAGACAAATCTGCCACTAACACTTCTACTCTAGAGCCTAACAACAACTTTTCAAAACCGTATCGAGCTAAATTAGCCTTCAATTTGTTTCTAGCATCATCTAATGATGGAGCACGAACCAGACAAATAATATTTGCATCTGTCATAACGCACAGATCCGATAATAAATGAGCACCTAGAAAACCACTTGCTCCTGTTAATAATATTTTTTGTGGAAAATGCGTGATGCTACAATTATCAAGAGGCTGAATGTCTTCGGCTAGCATAATTTCTTGCTGAAAGTTAAAGTGAGCCACATTGCCTTCCAGTAACGAAGCCATCTCAGCAATGCTAGAGTATTGTAGAAACTGCCCAGCAGTGATTTGCGAATTAAAACTTTTATTAATCAACTCCACCATTCTAGGCACGTGCAAGGAGTTCCCTCCTTGAAAATAAAAGGGGGTGTCAGGACATATATTGGAAAAACCAAGAATCTTCTCCCACACTAACATGAGCTTCGATTCAACAGCTGTTACCTCTCGACATTCAGTAGAGTATTCCAGTAAAACTCGATCTAACTGCTGCACGTTATTACGATCCACTTTTCCGTTGGCCGTTGTGCCAAAAGATTCAACCGAGTAGTAAACGGAAGGGATGCTTTGCTCCATAATACTTTCTGATAAAAACACACGCAGCTCATTCAAATCAAGATTGTCTTTGTCAATGAGCTGCATCGTGGCAGTCAGCTGCTTCTCACTCGATACATTTTTTTCTATTTGGCAAATTGCTTTTTCAACTGATTGGTGTGACATTAAAACAGCTTCCACACCCTCAAGCTCAATGCGGAAACCTCTTAATTTAACTTGATTATCCACCCTGCCAAGATATTGTAAATTACCATCCTCTTGTTCAAGCACCCAATCGCCGGTACGATACATCATCTTGTATTCAGCGTCATCCGATACAAATGGATTGACGAGAAACCGTTTATTGGTTTCGTCAGGTCTGTTATGGTAGCCCCGGGCTACACCACAACCACCGATATACAGCTCACCTTTTTCTCCTTGAGGCACAGGTTTGAGGTTTTCGTCCAGTATGTAAGTAAATGTATTCGCTATGGCACTCCCAATACTAATTCTCTTACCCACATCTCTGAGCGTGCACTTATACATGGTAGAAACAACACAACACTCTGAAGGTCCATATGCGTTCATAAAAGTGTATAATCCCGCCCATTTCTCCACTAAATCACTATGGCAGGCCTCACCACCATTGATGATGACTTCCAAGCTGTCAATATCAGCAACCGGAAGACTGGCTAATGCTGTAGGGCACATCATCAAAATGGTAACTTTATGCCGGCGTAATGTTTCAACTAGAGCAGGCCCCGGCAACAAGTTTACTTTGCTCTCCAGCACCAATTGGCCTCCTCCCATTAGAGCAGACGTCCACTCCCAAACAGCCGCATCAAAACCAATAGAGGCAGCTTGTAGCAATACAGTTTTTTCATGTACATAACATGTCTGGCGCTTAGCTTGATTCAAATTACAGAGACTACGATGTTCATTGAGCACCCCCTTAGGCTTTCCTGTTGACCCCGAGGTATAGATTATGAATGCTAGATTGTGGCTTGATAATGGCAGATTAAGGTTGCGCGTAGCATGAGACGAGATCAGATCAATTTCTTTGTCTAAAAGCACTATTCTTTCAAGCGCGACATCGATAGTGTCCACATAGTTTGAGTGAGTGATAAGTAAGGCTGCTTGGCTATCGGCCAGCACATAATTAATGCGCTCGCTAGGGTAATCTGGGTCAATAGGCAAAAAAGCGTGACCGGCCTTTAAGACACCCAACATTGAGTAAATCATTTCTGCCGAACGATCGAACATGACGGCAATAATCGATTCTTCAGGCAAATTAAGCGAGTGAATGTAACGAGCAACCTGATTGGCACGTTGGTTAACCTTTTCGTAAGTGTATGTTTTACTACGATCAATTAGAGCGACAGCATTCGCGCGAACAAGCGCTTGCTCTTCAACAAAGTGATGTATGCATCGATCTTGTGGAAACAGGGATATATTGTCATGCTTACGTAGATAGTGCGTGCTGGCTTCGGTCATATACGCCTCTTCGTTTGGTGGTTTTTTTTAGACGTCACTCTAACGAATTTTATCCAAAAAACAAGCTATTTATTGTAAATATTTTGTAATGTTGACATAAATGCATGTGTTTTAATGTAATTTTAATGATTCCTGCTTTCCCCTCTATTACAGTAAGATTCAAACGGTTCATTAGTCATTTTCCTGATGTATTGTTGTCTCAGTTTATATTTAAATTTTTAATAAACATCAAAAACAGCTTGGATAGTATGGTAAAACTGAGGACGGTGTATTTCGAGCTCAAACAAAGCCATAGGCAGACTAAGCAAGCATCTTATCGATTAAATACGCTTGGTTAGGGATGAAGATGGGCGGTCATACGTGTAATGGCAAGATTTCATGATTATTATAAGTTCAAATAGATACATTCGATACATAACAACCCAAGAAGCAGATAAGCAATGTCCATTCATTCGCTGTATGATGAAAAATATTCCACCTGTTCGACACAATAATGAGCCACGCAAAAATTTGCTTAATACGCAAAGTCAACTGGTCGGAGATGAGTCATTAATAACGAGACATGGTTGGGCTCTCGGGTTGCTCGGTTTGCGCCTTTGCGCAACAGTTCGCCGCTTTATTGATTCGATTCGTGGTGTTTGCTATCCCTCTGACTAAGCCACACATAGGTATGTTAAATGCGTCAGAGCTGGGCGGCAGGAGCGATTCTGATTCTGATTCTGAAAAGTTGTTGTAAAACCTGACAGAAAAGATGATGTACCAGGGTGAATTCCTTACGTCTTCAGGTTCATACTGTACATCGCTTTTAGAAGCTAAGTATAAGCACGCTCCTGCTGCAAATTGCAAAATTCTAGCGACGACATTGGATGATAATGAAATGGTGCTACAGCTAGCGATGCCTAGTGTCAGTAAGCAGTATCTCACGTGAAGTGTGGTACAGCATTCCTCGTGATTCTGATCGTCTTCGTTAGGTGCTTCGTGAATCGTGATACAGTATTCGTCTTGGTTCTGGTGTTCTTTGTCAGATGCTTCGTTTCTCTTTTTAGTCATGTCGATATTCTCCGTTTTATTACTGATGGGCGGCGCTATGAGTAGTGCTTGGAATGGAGTCTAGCAAGCTTGGTTTCGAAATAAAAATGAAGCTCACGTTTATTTTTTCATTATTCGTCTGCAAACCAGGCATTATGCGGGTTATTTACCGCTTTTATACGTGAATTCGTTCGGCAGATGCGTTAGTATGATTCCTATTCACTTTCCCTCATCACGGTTATGTGACAAGATTGACTGCCGTGTTAGAGTTCGTTAGGTAAATCAGGAAATGATCATGAATGAAACGTTGAATGAAAGACAGCAATCCGTGTGTGATTTTTTGCGTCACTATCAAAACACGCTTACTCAAGAGCTGAAAACGTCGGTGGCGGTGCTAGACACACCGAGATCACTATACAACAACCCATATCATGATTTATTTTGTAATAAAAATGAATACAAGTTTTTTGTTTCTTCAACTGGCCGGAGATGAGTCATTACTGACGAGACATGGTTGGGCTCTCGGGTTGCTCGGTTTGCGCCTTTGCGCAACAGTTCGCCGCTTTGCTGATTCGATTCGTGGTGTTTGCTATCCCTCTGACTAAGCCACACATAGGTATGGATGGGTTTGGGATGTGGGCTCGTTGTTTCCTTACGAATTCAGGGTCGTGCTGTTCATCGCTATTAGCAGTGATGCATAAGCAGAGCCCTGCTGAAAAAAACCAAGACTGAGTGACGAAATTGGATATGAACAAACCAGTGCTACAGCTGGCGACACCCAGGGTCATTAAACAGAATCTCACGTGCAACGTGGTACAGTATTCTTCTCGATTCTCATAGTCCAAGATCGATTCTAGAATGTCGTTGTCTACCGTGTTAGGCAGTAATTTGTCAGATGCTTCGTTTCTCTCTTTAGTCATGTCTACACACTCCATTTTATTACTGATGGGTAGCGCTAAGAGTAGCACTTGGTATGCATTTAGTTTATCAAGCTTGGTTTCGAAACAAAAATGAAGCTCACGTTTATTTTTATATTATTCGCCTGCAAACCAGGCATTATTCGGGTTATTTACCGCTTTCATACGTGAATTCGTTCGACAGATGCGTTAGTATGATTCCTATTCACTTTCCCTCATCACGGTTATGTGACAAAATTGAATGCCGTGTTAGAGTTCGTTACGTAAACCAGGAAATGATCATGAATGAAACGTTGAATGAAAGACAGCAATCCGTGTGTGATTTTTTGCGCCAATATCAAAACACGCTCACTCAAGAGCTAGAAAACGTGGACGGTGGTGCTCATTTCATCGAAGATGCTTGGCAGCGCGATGACCTGGGTTACGGCATGACGCGCGTGATTAAAAACGGCGATTTATTTGAGCAGGGGGGAGTGAACTTCTCGGCCATTCGGGGTGATACGCCACCAAAATCCTTGTTGGGTCGGATGCCCGAGTTAGCGGACGTGCCCTTTTGGGGAGCGGGCGTGTCTTTGGTGTTGCACCCGAAAAACCCATACTGTCCTACAGCGCACTTGAACTACCGTTATTTTGAAGCGGGAAACGTGTGGTGGTTCGGCGGGGGTTGTGATTTAACGCCGTATTATGCGTTTCGAGAGGATTGCCGTCACTGGCACAGTACTATCAAACAGACCATGGATCAGCATGACCCGCATTTTTATCCGGCATTTAAGTACTGGTGTGATGAGTATTTTTATAACCACCATCGCGGCGAGACGCGCGGTATCGGGGGTTCGTTTTACGATCATTTAAACGGTGATGCGGGGGTGTTAATTAAGCCCGATTACGCTCGTCAATCGGAGCAAGGATCGCATGCCGCATTGAGTTTGCGGCAAACAGAAAAAAGTTGGGAAGCACTGTTTTCATTTCAGCAGGCGAATGCCCATGCATTTCTACCGGCATACCTGCCAATTATTCAGCGACGACGACAGATGCCATACACGGATCAACAAAGGCAATTTCAGTTGTATCGACGCGGACGTTACGTTGAGTTTAATTTACTTCATGATCGGGGCACCTTGTTTGGGATCAAATCAAACGGGCGGATCGAATCGATCTTAATGAGTTTACCACCGTTGGTTCGTTGGGAATACGGTTACGAGCCAGCGGTAGGCTCTCCCGAAGCGGAATTGACCGAGGTGTTTTTGAAACGACACCAAGATTGGGTAAGCTACTAGTGCCGTTTATTGTGTTTGCTCTCCGTTGCTCTTAAACTCAAGTTCGTGATCGTGGTGCTCGTGCTGAGCATTTAATCGTGGCTTTTTCTGCTTCGCCATTTTAACCAAATCAATGGCAGCAGTACGAATAATAAAGATCCACCGATCAGTAACCCTTCGTACACCGCCAGATTACCGGTTGGGATGCTGCTAGGCGGAATGAAACTAAAACCAATCACAGCCATGCAGGTCGCTATACCAACGCTCGCCATTAACCAGGTGCCGATTTTTTTGCTGCCAGCAATACGGTAGGCGTTATCGTCTTTGGGTAGGCGTTTTTTGAGTTTAATGGCAGCACTAAAAAATATAACGTAAAACAAAAGCGCTAATACGTTAGTGATGGCGCTCAAAATAAAATACGGCGTTTCGATATTTTTAAAAAACAAGTAGAGACAGGACAGCATGGCCACGAGCACGAATTGGATAAATAAAATTCGAGTGGGTGCTTGACGTTGATTGGTCTTTGCCAGCCATTGTGGTAGCAAGCCATCTTCTGCGGCCACCATCAACGCTTTGGTTGGTCCAATGACCCACGCCGCCATACCGCCAAAGGCGCCCACGATAATCATGACAATGACAATGGGTAACATCCAGCTTAAGCCACTTTGATTAAAGAAGATGCTAAACGCTTTATCCATGCCGCTGATGATTTGCAGTTGGTTAGGTGGGACGATAATCACGATAGCTAGGGTGGCCAGTATCAGTGTTAACGCGATGATGATGCCAGAAATACGCAAAGCGCGAGGGTAATCTTTTTTTGGTTTTCTGACTTCTTTAGCGTGCACGGCCGACATTTCCAGACCCATGAGGCTGAACATCACCACGCCTAACAGCGCCAGATTGTTGTTGCTGCCAAAGCTGGGTAAAAACTGGCTGGCACTAGGCAGGTCAGCGGTGTGCGAGCTGGCATAATTGATGCCAATAATAATGAGGATACCCATCGGGATTAACGTGCCCATAATGGCACTGATGTTACTGACCAGCCCTGATATTTTCATGCCGTAGCTGTTGACCAAACTGGCAATGAAGAACAAGCCTAACACCATGCTTAAATCAAACAGCCGAGGAACAATGAAGTGACTATCGGTTTGTAATTCTGGAAACACCAGGTAGGCAATGTTGTTAGCAATAAATAGCAAGATGGTGGGGTACCAAACCACGTTATAGATCCATTGCAGCCAGACAGTAATGAAGGCGCCGGGTTTGCCAAAAGCTTCACGCACCCAAACATACACGCCGCCACGTTCGGGGTAGTGGGTGGCGAGTTCGGCGGTGATTAAAGCGCAAGGCAAAAGAAAGCACAGTGCAGCTATTGCGTAGTAGCTGATGATGCTGTAGCCGCTGGCCGCGTTGGCCGGCAAGTTGCGCAGGCTGTCGATGGCAATGATGTTGATCATAATCAGCGTGAATACGCCAAGGGGTTTATTGGATTGT
The DNA here is from genome assembly GCA_902581285.1 of uncultured Gammaproteobacteria bacterium. Classification (GTDB taxonomy): domain Bacteria; phylum Pseudomonadota; class Gammaproteobacteria; order Coxiellales; family Coxiellaceae; genus CACHNP01. Next base: position 28,459 of record CACHNP010000012.1, read on the forward strand.
CTTGTTGTGTACATAAATTACTCGCATTTGTGGAAGGTTATCATAACGAAAAAAGAAGTGTCTGCCTACGTAATTCTAACGCAGGCTAAATGTGCGAGTGAGCGACTGCGAATGGGTCGAAAGAAAGTGATATGTTGTTTTTGTTCATCATAAGTACAAAATGTCACACTTTGACAACGGTGTCAAGGCCAGGTACGTGTTAATTTTACATGGGCTGTATAACAGTTCGTAATTGCGACTGGAACGGGCGAATAACTGCTTTCTATTTGCTTTTTTTTGGAGTATTATCAGAGCGTTTTGTGCGCTAGTTTTTTGGAGGGTGTGTGAGTAAGCTATTTTCTGATCTGGGTGTTAAGGCGGTACTGGTGTTGGCCGATGGGGAAGTCTTTCATGGTCGTTCCATTGGGTTTGAGCAATCAGCGGTTGGGGAAGTGGTTTTCAATACCGCCATGACGGGGTATCAAGAAATTTTGACGGATCCATCTTATCATCAACAAATGGTCACCATGACGTATCCGCACATGGGTAATGTTGGTATTAATAAACCTGATATGGAGTCAACACGAGTGGGGGCGTCGGGTTTAATTATTCGAGAGTGTTCACCCATAGTGAGTTCCTGGCGAGCTAACCAATCGTTACAAGACTACTTAGTAGCGAATCAGATTGTGGCTATTGCGGATGTTGATACTCGTCGTTTAACTCGTCATTTACGTGATTGTGGAGCGCAGTCGGGCTGTATATTACCGGGTGATGATATTGGCTTGGCTCGTCAAAAAGCGAAGGCCTTTGCTGGATTGGAAGGCATGGATTGTGCGCGTCTGGTGACTTGTCAGCAGCCCTACGAGTGGACGGAGTCGACGGATGTGGTATGCGAGCAGCCACAGGCTGAGTTGCGCGATTTTCATGTGGTGGTGTACGATTTTGGCGTGAAGCAACAGATCTGTCGGTTGTTGGTCGATCGAGGGTGTCGTGTGACGGTGGTTCCCGCGAAGACCTCTGTGTCCGATGTGTTAGCGCTGAATCCCGACGGGGTGTTTTTATCCAACGGCCCCGGTGATCCGGCTGCGTGTGATTATGCCATTGCTAACACACGTGTGCTATTGGAAAAGGAAATTCCCTTGTTTGGGATTTGTTTAGGTTTTCAAATACTGGCTTTGGCGTGTGGTGCGAAAACCATCAAGATGAAATTTGGTCATCATGGTGCTAACCACCCGGTACAAGATTGCCAAACACAAAGGGTGATGATAACCAGTCAGAATCACTCGTTTTGTGTTGATCAGAACGCTTTGCCAGCGGAATTGGACGTGACCCATGTGTCGCTGTTTGATGGCACCTTGCAGGGGATTCGACATCGCAGTAAACCTGCCATGGCGTTTCAAGGTCACCCAGAGGCATCCCCGGGGCCGCAAGACATCATCGCTTTATTTGATGATTTTGTTGAACTAATATCAGTGAGAAAACAACGCTTATGCCAAAAAGAACCGATATAAAAAGTATTTTAATTATAGGTGCAGGACCGATTGTGATTGGTCAGGCATGTGAATTTGATTATTCCGGATCGCAAGCGTGTCGTGCGCTGAAAGAAGACGGTTACCGAGTTATTTTGGTGAATTCCAATCCCGCGACGATCATGACAGATCCTAACATGGCCGATGCCACTTACGTGGAGCCCATCCACTGGGAGATAGTGGCAAAAATTATCGAAAAAGAAAAGCCCGATGCGTTGTTGCCCACCATGGGTGGACAAACGGCTTTGAATTGTGCGTTGGATTTGGTGCGTGAGGGTGTACTGGCACGTCACGGTGTTGAGCTTGTGGGGGCGTCAAAAGAAGCCATTGATAAAGCGGAAGACCGTCAGTTGTTTCAACAAGCCATGACCAAAATTGGTATCAAAACACCGCGCTCAGGGTTGGCTCACTCGATGGAGGAAGCGTGGACGGTACTGGACAAGGTCGGCTACCCAGCCATCATTCGTCCGTCATTTACCATGGGCGGCAGTGGTGGTGGTATTGCTTACAACCGCGAAGAATTTGAGGAAATATGTCGACGTGGGCTCGAGTTATCGCCGACGACAGAGCTGCTCATTGATCAGTCTATTCTAGGTTGGAAAGAGTATGAGCTTGAGGTGGTTAGGGACAGGCAAGATAATTGTATTATAATTTGTGCGATTGAAAATTTTGATGCCATGGGTGTGCACACGGGGGATTCGATTACCGTGGCTCCGGCGCAAACATTAACGGACAAAGAGTACCAACGTTTGCGTACCATGTCGTTGGCGGTGTTGCGAGAGATTGGGGTTGATACGGGCGGGTCCAATGTTCAGTTTGCGGTGAATCCAGCTGATGGTGAAGTGATGATTATTGAGATGAACCCGCGAGTATCACGATCATCTGCTCTGGCGTCAAAAGCAACGGGTTTCCCTATTGCGAAAGTGGCAGCCAAACTGGCGGTGGGTTACACCTTAGACGAATTGAAAAATGATATTACCGGCGGACAAACACCAGCGTCATTCGAACCGACGATTGATTATGTGGTTACTAAAATTCCGCGTTTTGACTTTCATAAGTTTCCGAATTGCAATGCTAACTTGACTACGCAAATGAAATCAGTGGGTGAGGTGATGGCGATCGGTCGATCATTTCAAGAGTCGTTTCAAAAAGCATTACGTGGATTGGAAAACAAACGTCATGGTTTGGATCCACTGGTGGATTGGTCAGACCCGGATTTGGATCGAGACCAATGTCGTGAGCGCTTAATTGCTGAGTTGACTGTACCTGGCTCCGATCGCGTGTGGGTGATTGGTGATGCGTTTCGTTTTGGTATGACGCTCGAGCAAGTGCATCAGTACACCCGCATTGACCCGTGGTTTTTGGTGCAAATCCAGCAGCTCATAGAAATAGAAGAGCGCTGTCAATCAGTCAGTATGACTGATTTGGATCGCGATGATTGGTGGCACTTAAAGCGTAAAGGGTTTTCCGATATTCGGCTTTCTCAATTATTTTCTCAATCGGAATCGGATGTTAGAAAGCAGCGGCTGTCACTGGGTGTTAAGCCGGTTTATAAACGTGTGGACACGTGTGCGGCTGAGTTTTCAACCGATACGGCTTATCTGTACTCAACCTATGAAGATCAAAATGAAGCGGCGCCGACTCAACGTGACAAAATTATGATTCTCGGTGGTGGGCCAAATCGAATCGGTCAAGGTATTGAATTTGATTATTGTTGTGTTCACGCTGCGTTTGCGATGCGTGAAGCTGGGTACGAGACCATTATGGTTAACTGCAACCCTGAAACGGTGTCGACAGATTACGATATTTCTGATCGTTTGTACTTTGAGCCGGTGACGCTGGAAGATGTGCTGGCTATTGTCGAACAAGAAAAGCCAAAAGGGGTTATTGTTCAGTATGGCGGGCAAACACCGTTAAAATTAGCTCGTGAGTTGGAGGCGAACGGGGTGCCGATTATTGGGACTTCACCTGACGCCATAGATCGTGCGGAGGATCGCGAGCGTTTTCAGGCGTTACTTAAAAAGTGTGAATTGCAGCAGCCGCCTAATGGAACGGTGCGCTCTCGAGAAGAAGGGCTGCGTTTGGCTAAAGTGTTTGCTTACCCGCTGATTGTCAGACCGTCTTACGTCCTGGGTGGGCGTGCAATGCAGGTGGTGTATCAAGAAAAAGAATTAACAAAATACATGCAAAATGCCGACGAGGTCTCTTCAGATCAACCTTTACTGTTAGATCACTTTTTAGATGAGGCAATTGAAGTGGACGTGGATGCCGTGTGTGATGGTGACACGGTGGTGATTGGCGGTATCTTAGAACACATCGAACAGGCTGGTGTGCACAGTGGGGATTCGTCCTGTGTGATGCCACCGCACAGTTTGTCAGACCAGATGCAATCAGAGTTGCGTCGTCAAATGCGATTGATGACATTGGAACTTGGGGTGGTTGGATTGGTTAATGCGCAATTTGCCATTCAAGATAATCAGATTTACGTTTTGGAAGTCAATCCGCGTGCTTCACGAACCGTACCGTTTGTGGCAAAAGCATCGGGACTGTCTTTGGCTAAAATAGCGGCCCGCTGCATGGTTGGTCAAACGTTAGCGTCGCAAGGTGTGACTGAAGAACCGAGTATGGATTATTACACGGTGAAGAAACCGGTGTTTCCTTTTAATAAATTTCCTGGTGCGGACCCTATTTTGGGTCCTGAAATGCGGTCGACGGGTGAGGTCATGGGGATATCATCATCGTTGGGTGGGGCTTTCTGTAAAGGCCAAATTGCCAGCCAGCAGATGTTGCCGCAACAAGGGCGTGCTTTTTTAAGCGTGCGCGACGAAGATAAAGCGTCTTTGGCTGTGATTGCTAAGATGCTGCTCGAAAGCGGCTTTAATTTGGTTGCAAGCGGTGGAACGGCGGCTGCGTTACAACAACAAGGTATCAGCGTGTCTGCCGTGAATAAAGTGCACGAAGGGCGGCCGCATATCGTTGATATGATTAAGAACGAACAAATACAGTTTATTGTTAATACCACTGAAGGTGAGCAGGCAGTGATGGATTCCGCCATCATTAGGCGTAGCGCGGTGGCGAATCGCGTCTGTTATAACACCACGTTGGCCGGTGCTGAGGCAGCGTGCCGGGCGCTACAGCATTCTGCGGAATTGGTCGTTCAGAGTTTACAAGAGCATCATGTCGGCGAGTAATTGAGTTGAGTGATTGGAAATTTCTCTGTGTGGCTGTGTGGTATTTTATTTTTCTGATTTAAGATGAATTTAATATTGTCGTGATATAGTGCCCAGAATTGAATTATTGCTACCGGAGAGAGTCAATGTTTTGTGTTGCTGACAGATTGAAAACAGATTTACGTTCAGTTGCTAAGAATCCACGTTCTTTTTTTAAAGATGCTGGTTTGACAATAAAAATACCAACTGGGCACACCAACGGTTTTTACAAAAAAGATGAAAATGGTGATATGTTGTACAACTTACATTATGCGGATTGTTCCCGGCAACCAGACTGGGTTGCGGTTCCAGTCTGTCCAAGGGCGGATTTGAGTGAAAAAAAATCATTGGCCAATGGGGTTTGAGCTGTTAAGTTTATCCCCAATATAAAACGACCTTTCATTTGCGACCGAAATAAAGCAACTCTGGTCAAATGAACGCGTTTTTTTGTGCCACAAGAATTTCTTTCATCTTTTTTATTGCAGGCGGCACGCACTTGTGTAAAAGGTGCTGCCTTCATGCAGCTCAATCGTGCCATGCTTAAAGCCAGACAGATTGATGGTTGGTCACCCATTGGTATTTGTGATACTGATGAATGGATAGGTGTCGCTTGAACGGGTCCCATAAAGATCTGTAACGTTTCTAGCCTCATCCATGCCCTTGGGAAAAATTGTGCTACCATGGAAGAAGTTAAGCGACATAATGAATAGGGTGTGAAAATTGGCATGGTTAGCCTTGTTGTGATTTTGTTAGCGTGTTGTTTTGTGCTTGCTCGTCGAGTGCCTCCTACGCTGAGAAGCGCCGCTTCATCGAAGTTGAATACAGCAAAGGATGTGGCAAAGTATCAAACCCTCGGGGCATAATTTCTTTTGTACGCTGATTTTTTTCGTCTAAACATTAATATCAAAGCAGCAGTCGTGTTTTAATCTGTTTTTCTGCTTGTGTAGGTGATTTTAATCAGTGGTTAGGGAGTGGGTGTCAGTGGTATGGTCTTTTAGCGCGTGCTATTTTAGACTAAGTTTTGTGGTGATGTTGATAATCGCCACTTCATCTACGAGTAACACTAATAAAGCCCAATGCTGGTGTGGTCGCAGTAGGCTCTTGGCTTTTTAAGTGTGCGAAGTGAAATATGAAAAAATGCTGTGTTTCCTAATTGGGTTTTATGGCTTTAGTTCCATTTCAAGTTGTGCTAAATTATTTCTATGGCTAAATCACGAAACAAAACGATCCAATATAATCATATATTCAATCAAGATATTAGCTCTAAACAGTATTCTTTGGAAAAATATCGTTTGCAGATTGAGTTGTTGAAACTACAAGAGTGGGTCATTAAATCAAAGAAACGTGTGGCTATTGTGTTCGAGGGACGAGACGCTGCTGGTAAGGGTGCCACCATTAAACGTTTCATTGAGCACTTGATGCCGACAAAAATTCAAGTTCATGAGCTTGGCATACCGACTCCTAAACAAATGAAAAATTGGTTTAGAACCTTCGAAAAAGTGATGCCAAAAAAAGGTGAAATTGTTTTTTTTGATCGCTCTTGGTATTCTCGACCCTTGGTTCAGGTTGCTATGGGTTACTGTTCTAAAACACAATATAAGTATTTTATGTCGAAGGTAAATGCTTGGGAAGAAAATCTGATAATGGATCACAATATTTGTTTAATCAAATTTTACCTTTCTGTGTCAAAAAAAACTCAAAAGATTCGTTTTGATATGAGGCAGAATAGTGAATTAAAATACTGGAAATTATCTGATAATGATATTATCGCTCATCAAAACTGGCATCGTTTTACAAAGTATAAAGAGCAAATGTTTAATAAAACCTCTACGAAACACGCCCCTTGGGTTGTCATCAACTCGAATCACAAATTAGTGGCTCGTTTACATGCTATGCGTTATGTGTTGAAAAAATTCAGGTACCCTGGAAAAGCAAAATTCAGTACGACACTCGATATTACCAAGCCAGGTCGGCACATGATTGAAATAGAAGGCGTCCGGTTTGATAATCTATCTTGTGATCAATTCGAATTGCTCAATAATATTAAATCCAATTATGAGTCAATGAAGGTGTCCTGAATTGAGTTATTACCTAAGCCGTTGCGGTTACAATGGCTCGTAGAGGGGCGGGGTAACCCTCTATGGTTTTGGTCTCGTCATCAGGATCCAGAAAATCTTGCAGTGAGTGGTATGTCATCCAAGCGGTGCTGCGTTGCTCATCGGGTTTCGTGTACGACTGGTTAATGCAGTTGATGTGTTTGAATCCGCAGCGCTTTAGCCAATGCTCCAACTCGAGTAGACTGGGTAAGAACCAGATGTTCGGCATTTGTGCATAGCGTTTATCCGGCACCAGAACCTCGCCTTTTTTTCCATCAATAATCAGGGTTTCAAATACGAGCTGTCCGCGATTGGGTTTATCCAAGATGCCAATCCCATCTCGCTAAGCGTATTGATTGAGATATCTAAGTTCAATAGTAAAGAATTGTCTGTTCCTAAGGGTTGGCTCATACGAATACCATCAAGTTTTGTGCGATAGGACTCAGCTTGGGTTGCGGTGTGTGATAATGGCTTGCGAGAGAGTTTTTTGAAAAAGCAGGTTTCATCTGTTCTTCACTGGGTGCCAGCAAGCTTTTCGTGATCATTTATTGCTCTTTTTGTTTGATGTGCTCGGTTATTATGACAATATTTTACCCTTTTGTCATCATGGATGGCCTTATCCGTGGTTGAGACGTGCTAGCAGCTTCAAGTGACCGGTTATTTTATTGTGAAATGGTGACGAAGAAAAAAATTCGGCTTTGCAGGCGGCATTTGTTATGATTTGCTCGTTAAAATTTGCTAAAATTGCAATTTGATCATCATGTTGTATGTGCATTGGGGCAGAATGGCGCTTTTGATGGTCCATGATGACGGGTGTTAGTTTGCGCGGTTTCGATTTGGGAAAATCTATGTTGGTACGCCAGGTATTGTATAAAGAACTGCTTCAGCAGTTTATATTAGTGTTAGTTGCGATTTTGTTTGTGATATCGATTAACCAGTTCACCATCATGATGCGTTTGGTTTCAAATGGGAGTATGTCTTTCCATACCATGCTTAAACTGTTGAGTATGATGTTGCCAAATCTGTGTTGTTTTATCATTCCTCCTTGTTTGTTTTTTGCGATTTTATTTGTTTTGTCTCGCTATCACTTGGATAGTGAGATGATCATTTTGCTGGTCTCTGGTGTGTCATACCGACGAATCTTTTATTCGGTGATTTTTTTCTCCACGGTAATAGCAATTTTCGTTGCTGTTGTGGTGTTCGAATTGTTCCCATCTATGGAAAAAGCAACGCGTCAGATTGAGGCTTATGCCTCAAAAGAGGTATCATTGAAAAAGCTCAAATCCGGTGGGTTTTCTTCTTTATCCAATGGTGGTGCTTTATTTACACGTGCGAAAAGTGGTAGTGGGTCTAGCAATCGGATTGTTGCTTTTCTTCCAAATAAAAAAGGTTTTTCTTCGCACATGTTTTGGCAGGTTGTTAGTGCAAGCGATTTAAATGAGATCCTAGTGCCGGAATTGAATGCAAATCACAAGTATTTTGTGTTCAATCATGGGGGATTTTTTAGGGCGTCTGCGTTTCATTTAAATTGGGAGCAAGCAAACTTTGATCAATGGGGGTACCAGGTTCCTGTTATGCAAGCGGTCCCGAATAAATGGCCAGAAAACCTTCATTTTTTGAGTTTGATTAAAGCCGCTGGTCAGTCCCCAGTAGCAGCGAGTTATTTTTTTTGGCGGTTATCATTACCCTTGTCTATCATCGTGCTAGCATTGGTGGGTTGTGCGCTCGGTTATGCTCATCCTCGTCAAGGAAAAATGGTTCGGCTGATACCTGGTATCATTATTTATGGCTTGTATTTTTTTGTTATTACTTTTGCAAAAGAACACATTAAAAGTGGGGGCTTGTCACTATTGCAATCATGCTTGTTAGTGCACGGTGGGATGGTGTTATTTGCTAGCGCTATTCTGGCATGGCGATTTCGTTTTTCATTGATGATGTATTTTCGTCGGTAGGAAGGAGTTATAAGATGAAAAAAATGAGACGTGCAATAGTGTTTGAAATTTTAGGCTCATTTTTTATCGTGGTTTTGCTTGTGGTAGTGCTACAGATTCTGGTGTCATTACTATCTCAGTCAAGCGCAATTGGTCGTAATGGTTGCACTTTTTTTATTTTACTGCTCAATATTCTGAAAGAAATACCTGCTTTTCTATATCGTTTGATGCCCGTTATCGGCTTTATTAGTGCTTTGGTTGGGCTGGCGCGTATGTCGCAACGACTTGAGCTGGTTGTTATGCAAACCGCAGGATACACTTTTGGTCAGATGCTGCGCTCAGTCTTATTTGTATCTATGTTGTTGGCGGTGTTGTTTTTTACGTGTATTGAGTGTTTTGGCTTCTCACTTGCAAGGGATGCACAGATGAGTCGAGCGCACTACCGAGGGCAAAATGAAACCAATCCGGAATCAATTTGGTTTAGAGATGAGCAGAAATTTATTCATATTGATATCGTGGACTCGCCAACAAAATTAGAAAATGTGTTTGTGTTTCGGGTTAGTTCTTCAGGGCGATTGGAGCGACTCACTTATGCTGCACGCGTTATGGTTAAAAATCATCATTGGCTGTTGCAGGATGTGTCAGAGGTCAGTAGAAATAATACTAATTTGCAGAAAAAAATATCCAAAACCAGTGAGTTTGATACAAACGTTGATGCAGCCGGGTTGCAGCTCATACTCAGGTCTCAGTCTGCTTACAAGAGTATATTTGATTTATTTAGGATCATTCACAGTACAAAACCGACTTTTTCTAGAAAAAAAATGTTTTTATACGGTTTTTGGGAGCACGTGGTGGCGCCGTTCATTATGATTTTAATGATGTGTTTTGCTTTGCCATTTGTGATAAACTACGGCCGCAATCAGACGATGACGACCCAAGTGTGTAAGGGGGGCTGTGTTGGCTTTTTTGTGTACATGTTTGATGCAGTCACGCTTCGTTTGGGTGCTTATTTTTCATTAAACCCAGTTTTAACGGCGTTGTTTCCCCTTGTCGTTCTGTTGGTTATTTTTGTCCTATTAGTTAGAAAAAAAGTGTAAGAGAGTGAGAATGAAATCCGATTATAAGAGGTGGCAACCTTGGCTGGCTTGGTCTTTAGGTGCGGCTTTTTTCTTTTTTGAGTATTTTGCTAGAGTTGATCCGAGCGGCATGGTTGAGCAGCTGGCTGCCTACTTTCACGTCAAAAATTATCAATTGGGTGAATTGAGTGCTTTTTTCTACATCCCTTATGTTTTAATGCAGATCCCCGTCGGAGTTTTGGTTGACCGTTACGGTCCCCGTATTTGGTTGGCTGTAGCCGCTTTGGTAAGCTCGATTGGCGCGTTTTGGTTCTCATCCTCTGGTTATCTTTGGGAGGCAAAATGCGGTCGTTTTCTGATTGGCTTCGGGGCTTCTTTTGCGTTTGTCGGAACCTTGAAATTGGCTACCATTTGGTTTAGTAGGCAACGTTTGGGCTTGTTGGCCGGTTTAACGCAAGGCTTGGGAATGTTGGGAGCCGCTGCCGGTGTCGGACTGATGCCCATTCTTATCGATCATTGGCACTGGCGGGTAATCATGAAGGCAGTGGCTATTTTACTCGCCATTTTTTCTTTTATGATTTTTGCTTTTGTGCGACAACCAAAAGTGAAGCAACCGCTAGAGCAGCGTCCTAATCAGAAGCAAGGCTCTTTTTTGCGTGGTTTCAGTACCGTGATCAGAAGCCCAATGAGTTGGGTTAATGCAATTTACGCCGGTATGTTGTACGCACCCACTGCTGCGCTGGGTGAATTGTGGGGGACGTCTTTCTTTCACCACATATACGGTTTTACCCTTGTCCAAGCTGGTTTGATGACAGCATGTATTTTTCTTGGTTGGTCTATTGGGGGGCCACTGGTCGGTGCTTTATCAGATCGGTATCAAAATCGAAAGAAACTAATGATAGCGTCGGTGTTTTTCAGTCTATTATTACTGTTGCTTATCATCTTGTTGCCAAAGATGAGTATCGTGATGATGTGTTTGTTGCTGTTTCTTTACGGTCTTTGTAATGTGGGTGTTGCACTTGCTTATGCGGTTGCGGGTGAGTTGCATCCTCAAATCTATTCTGGTGTTTCAATTGCGTTTACTAACATGGCATCCATATTAATAGGTGCCGCTTTACAGCCATTGATGGGTTGGTTGGTTGACACGTTATTAGTTCGTCATAGCGATAAAATGGCGTATTACTCTGCTGTCTGGGTGTTGCCAGTCTGTTTGGTTATCTCGTTGTTATGCATATCGTTTTTAAGAGAGAGAAAATCTGAGGTGGTTGAAAATGAATAATGACCAGGTTAATGTTCCTGAACGAAAAACGTTTGCCATAATTTCGCATCCCGATGCCGGTAAAACGACGTTAACTGAAAAACTATTGTTGTTTGGTGGTGCGATTCAAGTGGCTGGCAGTGTTAAGTCACGTAAGGCAGCGCGTCACGCAACGTCGGACTGGATGGAGTTAGAAAAGCAGCGAGGTATTTCTGTTACGACTTCTGTGATGCAGTTCCCTTATAACGGCTGTATTGTTAATTTACTAGATACTCCGGGGCACGCAGACTTCACAGAGGACACGTATAGAACATTAACAGCGGTGGATTCTGCTTTAATGGTTATCGATGGTGCCAAAGGTGTGGAGTCGAGAACCATTAAATTGATGGAAGTGTGTCGTTTGCGGACCACGCCAATCATGACGTTTATCAATAAAATGGATCGTGAAACACGGGACCCCATCGAGTTGATGGATGAGGTGGAGTCAGTCTTGGGTATTAGTTGTGCTGCGATGACATGGCCGCTTGGGTGTGGTAAGTCGTTTAAAGGGATTTACAATTTAATGCAGGACCAAGTGTTGTTATATGACGCTCAATCACAGAGTGAATCGGTTGAAGTCATTCAAGGATTGGGGAATCCGTTATTGGATGAACGTGTTGCCGATTTTGCGGATTATCGTGGTGAGATTGAATTGGTCCGATCAGCGAGTAATGCATTTGATTTAAATGAGTACTTAGCTGGGAATTTAACCCCGGTGTATTTTGGTTCCGCCGTGAATAATTTCGGCGTGCGTGAATTGCTGAGTGATTTTGTTCGCTTTTCCCCCGGGCCAAAAAGTCGATCTGCGACTGTCCGCAATGTCTCGTCCGATGAAGCCAAGTTCACAGGTTTTGTGTTTAAAATACAGGCCAACATGGATCCAAAGCACCGTGATCGTGTGGCTTTTTTGCGAATTGTCTCTGGTCAGTATCGAAAAGGTATGAAGTTGCATCAAGTGCGAACCGCAAAGACGGTGCAGATCAATAATGCGTTAACTTTTCTCGCTGGTGAGCGTGAGCACTCAGATGTTGCTTATCCGGGTGATATTCTTGGTTTGCATAATCACGGAACCATTCGCATAGGTGATTCTTTTACCGAGGGTGAAAAAATAAAATTTTCAGGTATACCCAATTTTGCACCTGAATTGTTTAAGCGTGTTGTGTTGAAGGATCCTTTAAAGCAAAAAGCACTGCTGAAGGGGTTGCTGCAGTTGTCGGAAGAGGGGGCGACCCAGTTGTTTCGTCCTCATCGAAATCAAGATCTCGTGCTCGGTGCTGTTGGGTCTTTGCAGTTTGACGTTGTGGCTTACCGCTTATTAAATGAGTACGGAGTGAATTGTGTGTATGAACCGGTTAGTGTGATTTTAGCGCGTTGGGTTCATTGTGATGATAAAAAAGTACTCGAAGGGTTTATGGAAGAGCAGTATAGAAATATCGCATTGGACGGCTCAGACAGCTTAACCTATCTGGCGCCCTCTCGAGTGAGTTTGGAAATCACTCAAGAGCAATGGCCAATGATCCAATTCCTGGATACGCGAGAAGTTTAATTTTACACTCCACTTTGCATGGGGTTGGTGGCAGATAAATGCCGATCGCAAATCTCTTTGAACCCGTCTTTTTGCAGTCTGGTTTCTAACTCCGTGGCAGGTATTTTGATCATGATGTCTCGGAGGTTCTCTACTTCGTTGATGATGCTGAGTTGGGATTTTGTCTTTTCGAGCCCGCTTGAGGCAGTACGTAGTTCGAGCATGCGATCAATGAAAATTAAGCACTGAGGTAGGTTGTAACCACAGGCTGCACCTAAATACCCCATGACATTGAACGCCCACGCAGCGATATTTTTGAGTGAACTTGCCTCGCAATCGTGTTGAGTTGGGCAAATAACGGTGTGGCTGGCTTCTGAGCTGGTTCCACCGGAAAGCACGGCACAGATTAGCGTAATCATTAACGCACTGTTGTAAATTAGCGGTGATGTCTTTTGCATCAAAGTAGCTCGTTTTTCAGCTAGTCGGCTGATTGTTTTTGCTGTTATTTGATTGCCTTTGAATGAAAAGCCGAGCGATGGAATCAGGTTTAGGACAGCGAATGTGCTACCAAGAATAATGCCGGCGGTGTTAGTTTCTCCTAATTCTTGACCTGCCTGGTAGCCCTCCGAAGTAAAACCAATATTTTGAAATAGACAGATAAATCCCACAAACCAGGTTAATGCCGTGTAAGCTGATTGTGTTATGCCCGTTGGCACTGTTCTCTCGGGTAGTTGATAGCTTAATAATGTGTCCAGTATTTCACTGGGTGCTTGGTTATCTTTACTGATGCTGTCATAGAGAGAGTCTTTTTCTGTTACCTCTGTCGATGGGTAGCATTCAATGAATTCATCGAGTTTTGATAATAGTTGCTGTTTTAATTGGTGAGCTTGCTGCTGTTGAGTGTTATTCTTTTCGCGCCGCGATTGAAGCGCGCGTTTAGATGACTCAATGAGGGAGTAACCGCCATCAGCATTAATTGGGATATTGAATATGGCAGCAACGATTGTCTTTGCGTCTGAGGTTTTAGCAACAGCCCAGATGGGGATAGTGACAAAGACACCAATTAGTGAGGCAACCACCCACTGGCTGCGATTCATCCATTTTTCATAATTCGTTTGTGCTTTGTTGTTGCTGGGTTGACAGATTTCTTTGATTAAAGTGAGGTAGCTTTCAGCGTTAAATAAAGCATTTGTAACGAAGCCTCCAAAACAAAATAGAAAAATAAACACGTTGGTATTGAATTCCTTGTCCCATCGATTGCCTGCTGGTTCGTTTGTTGATACGTAGAGAAAAGCACTGGCAATGGCAGAGACACAGGCGGTTGTGACAATCAGTGGCCCTGTTACACTGGCGCTCGGCCTGATTGTGTTTAATCGAAGATCAATTAAAGCGGTTTCGATAGGGTTTACTGGTAAAAGTTGATCGGTATTGCGAGGCATGTTATATCCTTTATTGTTCCAAAATGTAAGGAGTGGGTTGGTGTCATTTTTAGTTGAAATTACTTTCAGTTGAAAAAAATATAGCACCTCACTTTGTTAAACACAATAGCTTTGAGTTAATTTTAAAATTGGCTCGAGGTGAATTAAATTAGGCTTATTATTCTGTATCACTGTTGGTGATTTAATGTAATTTAAATTGTTATCATTTTTTTTAGCCAAAGAAAAAAGCCAATTTGTTAAATTGGCTTTTATCTGTTCCCCCTGGATGCTTCACAGTCACGAGCACTTACTCGTGATTATAAACCATTCTTATCGCGAGCGTGCTAACTTACGTTTTGTGGTTATGCTGGTGCCTTTTGAGGCTTGTGTTAATCCAGCAAAATCACTAATGTAAATTTTCTTTCTATACACTTTGATTAAATTACGATCTTGCAAATGATGTAATGTTCGACTAATCGTCTCCGGTGCAATGCGAAGGTAGTTGGCTATATCTTGGTGTGTCATTGACAGTTGGCAATGGTAGTAAGGATAGCCGAGTGATTTGTAGTGTTTTGATAGTAAGAGGATGAAGGTACTCACCTTTTGCTCCGCTGTGGTTTTTAACATGGCTGTGTTTTTATTACGTATGGTCTGATTAATAAGTGAAAACAACTGGGTTTGCACCTCCGGGTGTATTGTCATCAGTTGTTCTAGCTTCTTCAGCGGGATTTCACACACGTTACTGTAATCAAGAGCCACGATGGAGAACGATAATTGTTCTTGGTCTATACCTTCCCAGCCGAAGAGTTCGGGTGGCAAGTGAAAGTACATGACGAATTCCTCACCGTTTTCTTGGTTATAATAACTTTTTAGTAAACCGGAGCGCAGTAAATACAGGTGTTCGTGTTTTTCACCTTGGTGACACAGGTGGTCTCCAGGATTGAGAACTTTAGAAGTAAAAGCTAAATCTTGGCTGAATTGCAGTATTTTTTTATTAAGTTTACCTGGCAAGCACAAGTGTGAAATTCGACACTGACTGCAGTGGTTTGTATGTGGTTTGTGTTTAATGATTGGGCCTTCCATGGCGTTTCCTCATTGTTGTTTTTTTATTTACTGTTTTATCATTATAGCAGGATTGAGAGAAAATGAACCATAT